>CAIUSQ010000125.1 GCA_903901905.1 uncultured Actinomycetes bacterium | reverse complement strand
CTTTATCTGCAACGCGTACATCTTCTAAGCTACTTCGAAGCTTATCTGCTCGTCGTAACATGCCCTGTGCGGCAGTAGCTTTTGATGCCTTAGCTCGCATCTTTTCGCCTTGCTTCTGCAAAATCTCGGCTCGTTTTTCTGCGTTGGCGCGCTCTTTCTTGCGGCGATGTTCATCTTGCTCGCGCTGTAAGAGATAGGCCTTCCAACCCAAGTTATAAACATCGATGACATTTCTATTGGCGTCAAGATAAAAAACCTTATTTACAACGGTTTCAATTAAATTTACATCGTGAGAGATGATTACTAGTCCGCCTGAGTACTTTGACAAGAATTCACGAAGCCAGATGATTGAGTCAGCGTCTAAGTGGTTTGTGGGTTCGTCGAGCAGAAGAGTTTCGGCGCCACTAAACAAAATTCGAGCAAGTTCGATGCGACGACGTTGTCCACCCGAAAGAGTTGAGAGTTCATTTGAAAAGACTGCCTCTGAAACACCGAGAGATGTGGCAATAGCTTCGGCCTCAGCAGATGCGGCGTAACCACCTGCAGCTGAAAACTCTGCCTCAACTCGGCCGTAACGCTCCATTGCCTTTTCTAGCGCTTCACCTTGGGCCGTCGCCATCTCTTCTTCCACAGAACGCATTCGTGATGCGATTTGATCCAAATCTCGTGCAGAGAGGATTCGATCAATTACAGTTCCAGGTTCATCGCCAGTTCGAGGATCTTGAGGCAAGTAGCCAATTTTTCCGGTGCGGTTAACCGCACCGCCTGCAGGCATAGTTTCACCTGCTAGAACTTTAGCTAATGTTGATTTTCCCGCACCGTTTCGACCAACAAATCCAATGCGATCACCGTCGTTGATACGTACAGTGACACCTTTAACTAACAGGCGTGCACCGGCACGAAGTTCAAGTGCTTGGGTTGAAATCACACCCAAGTCTATCTAGTTGGATTAAACAGCACCAATTCGAGTACGACGTGGGGCAGCAAAGGCCTTGCCCACTGCCGTTAACTCTTCTGACACTTGAGCTTTAATTGCTTCTTCACTTTTTAGAAGTTTTGTTAACTCAGCAATTACAGATTTAAGTTCTTTTTGCTCAGTCTCGAGTTCAATTTTGCTCATCTTGGTTAAACGTCGAAGTGGCATGTCTAAAATATAAGTTGCCTGCTCTTCATTTAACTTAAAGTCTTTAATCAACTTATCTTTGGCTTGAGCAGCATCATCACTGGCTCGAATAATCTTAATGACCTTATCAATATCGATTATCGCCTTCAAAAGGCCATCCACTAAGCCAAGTCTTGATTGGGCCTTTGCTTTACGAAACTCAGATCGACGGCGAATAACTTCGATACGGTGATCGATAAAGACCTTCAGCAACTCTTTTAATCCAAGAGTCTGGGGCTTGCCTTTTACTAATGCGACTGCGTTAATTGCAAAAGCATCCTCCATTGGAGTCAGCGCATAGAGCTTTTCGAGAACTTCTTCTGGTTCAAAGCCATTCTTTAGCTCAATGACAACATTTGTTCCTGTCTGCCCATCGGTCAAGTCAATGATGTCGCTAATTCCTTGAATTTTTTTATTCTTAACTAACGTAGCGATACGTTCAACTACTTTTTCTGGTCCAATTGTGTAAGGAAGCTCTTTGATGATGATTCCCATCTTGCGACTGGTCACCTTCTCAATTTCAACCGTTGCTCTAACTTTAAAGGAGCCTTTTCCAGTTGCGTAAGCCTCGCGGACACCTTCTAAACCAACAATTTCACCACCAGTTGGAAAATCAGGACCGGGTACAAACTTCATTAACTGTTTAACGGTTGCAGTCGGGTTCTCAATCAAATGCTTAGTAGCTGCAATTACTTCACCAAGATTATGTGGCGCCATGTTTGTTGCCATACCCACGGCAATTCCAGACCCACCGTTTACTAAAAGATTTGGATAGGCAGCTGGTAAAACGATTGGTTCGGATAGTTGTCCATCATAGTTTGGTCCAAAATCAACAGTGTCTTCGTCGGCTTCAGCAACCATAGCCATTGCAGCCGCGGCCAATCTTGCCTCGGTATATCGCATAGCTGCCGGGCCTGCATCTAACGAACCAAAATTTCCGTGACCATCAATTAATGGCAAGCCCATTGAAAAACTTTGTGCCATGCGAACGAGCGCATCATAAATTGCACCATCACCGTGTGGGTGCAACTTACCCATCACTTCACCGACAACTCGAGCACTCTTTACATGTCCACGTTCTGGTCGAAGGCCCATATCTGCCATCTGATGCAAAATTCTCCGGTGAACTGGCTTTAATCCATCGCGAGCATCAGGTAATGCACGTGAATAAATAACAGAGTATGCGTATTCAAGAAAAGACTCAGAGACTTCTTTCGATACATCGATATCAATTATTTTTCCTGGATATTCACCAGGCTTTGGGCCAGTAGGTTTCTTACCCTTTACCGCAGTTTTCACGGGCGTCTTCGCATTTGCCATGTGCGCATTCTGCCAAGACAGTTGATTAATTTAGGGGAGGGCGCGCCCCAATGGATGCAACGCACCTTGCTGCAAGAGCGGCACCGGCTGAAAGTGCTTGAGTTAGATCACCGGTTTCAAGCCATTTTGGAATAAACCCAGCGGCAAATGAATCACCTGCTCCAGTGGTATCGACAACATTTGTAGTCACTGCAGGAACTTTAGATGTCTGTCCTGCATTGATTCCCATGGCACCTTTAGATCCCAACTTGATTACAACAAGGGGGGTGTACTCGGTTAATTTCTTTTCGGCAATTTCAACATCAGTTTCAGCAGCTAGATACAAAGCCTCTTCAGAGTTTAAAAGAATTCCATCCATGAGAGAGACCCATGACAAGACCTCTTCACGAGATACGATTTTCATTGCTCCAGTAGTTGTGGGGTCGAAGAAAATTGGTTTGCGAGCTGCCTTAACTTTTTTTACCATCGCAAGTACTGAATCACGACTTCGAAAATCAAGGAGCGCGTAGCCACTTAGATAGACGCCATCAATATCATCAAGAGGAGGAAGATCTGCAACCTCTAAATCAGCGTTGGCACCATTATCTGGAAACATCGTTCGCTCACCATTAGAGTCAACCAAGATCACCACAACACCTGTTGGGCGCCCAGAGTGCATCAAGTTTAAGTGCTCAACTCCGTACTTATCTAAGTCAG
Source organism: uncultured Actinomycetes bacterium (assembly GCA_903901905.1). Next base: position 3,168 of record CAIUSQ010000125.1, on the reverse strand, counting down.
AGATGAGTGCAAAACCAACAGGATCATTTCCAGTTCTTGCAACTAAATGCGCTTTAGTATTTGTGCGCGTGATCCACGTAGCAACGTTGGCAGCTTGACCCCCTGGGTGGCTGGAAATTTTACTCGCCGTATCGTTTCCGTAGTTAATTGGCTCTTTTAGTTGAGAAATTACATCCAGTGCAATATCGCCTATACAGAGAATTTTCTTCATGAGAGTACAACAGCAATCTCTGCCGCAAGGGCGCAGTTAGATTTAATGATTTCGGTATTTATCTTCAGCGACTCACCATTAGATGCTTTGTGGAAGTGCTCTAGTAAAAACGGAGTCACAGCCTTGCCATCAATTCCTTCTTGCTTGGCGCGTGCTAAGCCACTTGCCAATATCTCATCATGCCGGGCTCTAGGCATCTCTACTGCCACAGGGTTAGCAACGACTAAAGATTTAAACTGCGTTGCAATATCTGTTCGAGTTCTTATTATCTTTGCAATCTCTGCAGCGTTTTCAACACGGTGTTCTAGAGTAAAACCAGAGTCAGTTAGATAAAAGCCTGGGAATGAGTTGGTCTTGTAACCAACTATCCCTATAGATAAAGTTTCTAAGCGCTCAAGAGTTGCATGCACGTCCAAGATTGACTTTACACCTGCGCAAACTACAGTTATATCAAGTTGCGACAAAGCGGTTAGATCTGCCGACTCATCAAATGATTGTGATGCACCTCGGTGAACTCCACCTAATCCGCCAGTTGCGAAAACTTTGATTCCTGCAACAGCTGCGATATGAGCTGTTGCCGCGACTGTTGTTGCTGCACTTTTGTTTTGTGAAACGATTACCGCAAGATCTCGGATCGAAGCTTTTGCAATATCATCACGATTTGCAATCGCTTCAAGTTCATGTGGTTCAAGCCCAATTAAAATCTTTCCATCTAGTAATGCGATAGTGGCCGGAACTGCTCCACCTTTTCGGACAATCTCTTCACACTGCTTTGCAACCTCAAGATTTGATGGACGTGGCAATCCGTGGCTAATGATCGTAGATTCAAGGGCAACTATGGGCTTGCCCGCTTTTATTGCCTGGGCTACCTCAGGTGAATACTTTATTGCGCTGATCATGGACAAACTCTAATACACATTCGTGGGAAGATATGCACGTGCATTTATCCCAAATAACGCCTTCGATTTTTTCATCCCTTGGGTTAGAAAGCGCTACGGATCACTTAAATGTTGGCGTTTCTCCTATGGGACGCGAACTTCTTTTTCTTATAGATGGATTTGGCTTTGATGTTCTAGAAAAATATTCACAAGTTATGCCAACAATCTCTCGAATGGTTAACCATGGCGTTATACAAACAGCTTTTCCATCAACAACGGCAACATCACTAGCTACTTTAACTACAGGGGTAATGCCTGGTTCACATGGAATGCTTGGTTATACAGTTCGAGTTCCTCGAAGCGGTGGGAGATTACTAAACGCCCTCAAATGGGACGAACGGGTCGATCCTGAAAATTGGCAGCCAGTTCAAACATTGTTTCAACGCGCATCCCTTACTGGAATTAACGTCACTCATGTTGCAGCAAAAAGATATGAAAACTCAGGATTTACACGCGCTGTTTTCCGTGGCGCTCAGTACAAAGGTGCAAACCTTGTAAGTGATTTAGTGAGTGAAACAAGAGATGCCTTACAAAAGACACCTTCATTTGTCTACCTTTACGTAAATGACTTGGACTCGGCCGGTCATAGTGATGGCGTAGGAAGCGATAAGTGGATTTCAGCCCTTGCAATGATTGATCAGCTCACTCAAAACCTCATGAAGGAAGTTCCAAAAGGAACACGCATTTGGATTACCTCTGACCATGGAATGGTTAATGTCCAAGAAAAAATCACTATCGGGCAAGGCAATCCGTTACTTACCGGAGTAAGCGTTGTAGCTGGTGAGCCAAGAGCTCGTCATATTTATTTAGAAAGTGAAAGCAAGAATGCTAGAGATGATGCTGCATCACTATGGAATGAGTTTTTGAAGGAGAAGGCGTTGGTTTTAACACGAGAAGATGCAATCGCGCGTGGCATTTTTGGTGAAGAGGTCAGTCAGGATGCGGCAGATCGCATGGGAGATGTGATTGCTATTGCACGTGATGGTGTTGTATTTCTTGACCCCGAAAGAGCAGATAAAGAAGGTGCGATGGTTGGCCACCACGGTGGCGATAGTCAGATTGAATCTCAGGTTGGACTGTTTACCACAACACTAAGTTAATGAGTGAGCTAACTACTTATCGTCAGGCTTAATTCCAAACATTATTTCGTCCCAACTTGGAACTTTTGCTCGCGCAGTAATTCCATCACGGGATGCTTCATCATCTGGCTCTTCACGAATGACAGCCAACCTTGGAACAAGGGGCGCAATCTTTTCGTTCTCAAACTCTTCGTCCTCAAACTCATCAAAGCGATCTTTTACTACAACCTTTCCAATCTGATTTTCTGTACTTCGACGATCTGATGGATGTGTCGATTCTGTTGTTACTAACCCTGGTTTTGAAATTTGGCGGGGCGCGGGTTCATCGCCCATCATCCAACGCGCATTTTCATCCATAGATGTCAGGGTGCGAAGTAATGAATCAAAACTCCACTGAGCTACCCCAATACCACCTGTATTTGGATAGTGAAGTTCAATCGTCCAGGTTCCATTTTCTAATCGCCATGTGTCCCACGACAAGGTTGAAGCATCAATTCCGCGTGGAGCAAGTCGGGAAGTAATCGTTCCAAGTAATGTGATTGGGTCCCGATCAATTTCTTTTCGTACAACTATTTGCTGTGCCTGATCGATTATGTAGATACGCTCGGAAACAATAGGACCTGAGAAGCGATCTATTTTTTCAATTGAAACACCGTAGTCACGCGCAATTTGCTCGCCTGTTTGGCCAGAGCGAAGCAATCTCTGTATCTCTTTAATCGAAATCGTAGGCTCTTCATTTACTGGAACAGAGTTCAAACGCTGTTGATTAACTGTCGCACGCAAGGTGTCACTAACGCGAATGGTGTATTCCTGGCCATCATGATCACGCAAAGATAGATAGAGACCATCATCGGTCCGCCCATCTAGTCGTAGTTCAGTCACGAGCACGAGGGTAGCCGATGAGGGCCTTAAAAACCTTGAAGTACGGGAGTGTGGCTAG
>CAIUSQ010000124.1 GCA_903901905.1 uncultured Actinomycetes bacterium | reverse complement strand
GGAGCACGACCATGGCAAGCAAGAGTTCGGACGTTCGTCCAAAGATCACCATGGCATGCGTTGATTGCAAAGAGCGTAATTACATTACAAAGAAGAACCGACGCAACGATCCAGACCGCATGGAACTTAAGAAGTTCTGTCCACGTTGCAAGCTTTCAACTCTTCACCGCGAAACTCGCTAATGCCGAACCCCGATTCACTCGGGAGCACTTCGAAGGTTCCAGATACAGTAAATCACATTGCACAGTTGCGCTTCGATGCCCGTGCAGCAAAAGACTATGCCTTAGCCGATAAATATCGTGGTCAACTACTTCATGAAGGTTATGAAGTCATAGATATTGCAGATGGTTTTGAACTGCGTCCAAAAAAACCTTACATCACCCTGGCTTTTCCACGAGAGATCCGTAACGTGGATTTAGAAAAAGAGACCACGGTTTGTTTGATTGTTGATGGCTTTACTGATGATGCATTAGATACAGTAAAAAACATTAAGGAACACAGTGATTGCGGCATAGCCATTATCGCAATTGGTGATGCCGGTAGATTATCTGAAGTTATGGATAAGCGGACATATCTCATCTCTGTAAATCCTGGAGCTGCATGGGGTGATTGTGCAAATGTCTTTTTAGAGAAAATTCAGAGCACATACATCGTGATTATGGATCCATCTACACGATTGACTGGTGATGCAATAACTCCAGTAACTGCCGAACTTGAAAAGGGCGAATACGTCTGTGTTGGATGGCGCGGTGGATTAGTAAATATTGATGATGAATGGCGCAGTGTTGATGATAAAGGCGACGGTGAAGTCGATGTTTTATTCTCATACTTTATGGCCTTTAATCGCGCCGCAATGATTGAAGTTGGTGGATTTAATCCACGTGCTCTCTACTATCGAAATGCAGATATGGAGTACTCACTCAAAATTCGCCAGGCTGGTGGCAAGCTTTTACAGATGCAGCTTCCTTTGGAACAGGCCCGTCATCATGGCTACTACGACGTAGATCCAGAGTTTCGTGAGATTCAATCAAAGAAGAATTACGATCGCATACTAGATAAGTTCAGAGGTAAAACCACAATTTTGTCTCCTCGCAGGTAATCTTGCACCATGAATGATCTATCCAAATACACCAGCTTGCGTGTGGGTGGACCAGCAAAGAAAATAGTTCATGTATCAACAGAGGCAGAGATAATTTCTGCAATCCAAAATTCTGAAGGTTCTCCGATTTTGATTATGGGTGGCGGAACCAATGTTTTGATTGCAGATACCGGTTTTGATGGAACTGTCATTCATATTTCAAATGACTCAATCCAAGCTGAGATGGATGCATGTAGTGGTGCAACCCTAACTATCGGTGCAGGCCAAAATTGGGATCAATTTGTACAAATAACAATTGATCGTGGCCTTGCTGGTCTAGAGACATTAAGTGGAATTCCAGGAACAGTAGGTGCTGCGCCAATTCAAAACATCGGTGCATACGGTCACGAGGTCTCTGAGTTCATAACGAGAGTGCGCACCTATGATCGAGAAGAAAAATTAGTTAAAACATTTACCAATAGCCAGTGCGATTTTTCCTATAGAAGCTCTCACTTTAAAGAACACCCTGGGCGCTATGTCATCCTTGATGTTGCCTTCCAAATTCGTGCAGGTGAGATAAGTGATCCCATTACTTATGTAGAACTATCTAAAAAACTTGGCATTGAGCCCGGTGAAAAAGCTAGCGTTACGTCAGTTCGTTCTGCGGTTTTAGAGCTTCGTGCCAGCAAGGGAATGCTTATCAGTGAAGATCCAGACTCTTGGTCTGCTGGTTCTTTTTTTACAAATCCAATTATTTCTCAACAGGCTGCAGATTCACTTCCCAATGCTGCGCCCAAGTGGCCTTTAAATGATGGTCGAGTCAAAATCTCTGCTGCATGGTTAATTGAGAATTCTGGAATGCACAAAGGTGATGCCATCGGCGGTGCGCGAATATCTACTAAGCATGTTTTAGCTTTAACAAATTCAGGGAGTGCAACAGCATCAGATATAGCAGCACTTGCAAAGAAGGCGCGTGATCAAGTTAAAGAAAAGTTTGGAATCACATTAATTGCAGAAGTAAATCTAATTGGGGTAGAGATTTAACCTTCAGTAATAAGTTTTTTGATTCTTCCAATTCCTTCAATAATGTCTTCATCACTTGTGGCATATGAAAAACGTAAGTATCCAGAGGGTCCAAATGCCTCTCCTGGAACTGCGGCAACTTCGGCCTCTTCCAAAATCAAGGTCGCAAGTTCGGCAGAGGTTTTTGGAGTTTTACCCCGGATAGTTGTTCCAAGTACACCTTTTACTGATGGATAAACGTAGAAAGCTCCAGTTGGTGTTGGGCACTTAAAGCCAGGGATCTCATTAAGCAAACCAACGATTAGTTTTCTACGACGATCAAATGCCTCACCCATCTTATGGACGGCGTCGAGGTTTCCATTAAGGGCCGCAATAGCAGCACGCTGTGAAACATTTGCAACATTGGACGTTAAATGTGACTGTAAATTCGTTGCAGCTTTAATGACATCTTTTGGTCCGATCATCCAGCCCACACGCCAACCGGTCATTGCATAAGTTTTTGCAACACCATTAATGATGATGCATGTATCGGCAAGTTCAGGCACAAGAACAGGTAGTGATGGAGCAGTTGCACCGTCATATAGAAGATGCTCATAAATTTCATCTGTAATAACCCAGATTCCGTGCTTGACTGCCCATTGCCCGATTGCCTTTACTTGCTCAACGGAATAGACAGAACCCGTTGGATTAGAAGGTGAACAAAACAGCAGCACCTTTGTCTTTGGTGTGCGAGCTGCCTCTAATTGCTCAACTGAAACTAAGTAGTTTTGTGTTTCATTAGCAAAGACTTCAACAGTTACTCCACCGGCTAATTTCACGCACTCGGGATATGTTGTCCAATATGGAGACGGCAAAAGTACTTCATCACCTGGATCAACGATTGCGGCAAAAGCCTGATAGACAGATTGCTTTCCACCATTTGTAACTAAAACTTGATCAACAGTTACTTCGTAATTGCTATCACGCTTTGTTTTTGCAACGATCGCTTCACGTAGCTCAGGTAATCCTGCGGCTGGTGTGTAGCGATGATTTGCTACAACCTTTGTCGCAGCAGCAGCTGCTTCAACGATGTAATCCGGTGTTGGAAAATCTGGCTCACCTGCACCAAAACCAATTACTGGACGACCTGCTGCTTTAAGTGCTTTTGCTTTTGCATCAACCGCCAAAGTTGCAGACTCTGCAATTGCGGCGATACGGGCTGAGATACGAGGTGTCATGCCTGCAATTCTGCCGTATTTCAGGCGCGAGTTAGACCTGAACCCCACCTTACCTCTACACTTCGACGCTCACGAGGGTTTGCTTTTCCCTATGGTTTTGCCATGCTCTCGCGAAGGGCAGTAGCTCAATTGGCTAGAGTTGCCGTCTCCAAAGCGGCCGGTTGGGGGTTC
>CAIUSQ010000123.1 GCA_903901905.1 uncultured Actinomycetes bacterium | reverse complement strand
GTAGGCTTCACCAGCATGGATAGTAAAATGGGCATCTTCTTTACGAAGATAATCAAAAGTATCTTTTTGATCACTCGGCGGAAAACCATCTTCAGGACCAGCGATATCAAAGCCAACAACCCCCCTGTCTCTGTATTTAACTACTAATTCAGCAACTTCCTGAGACCTATTATTTTGACGCATGCCACACAAGAGTGAGCGGACAATAATTGTGAAGCCTTCATTTTTTGCGTCTTTCGTTCCTAATTCAAATCCTTCAATAGTTGCTTCAACAACATCAGACATTGTTAGGCCTTTTGCAGTAAATAGCTCTGGAGCTCCACGAACCTCTGCATAGACGACTCCATCACGTGCGAGATCAAGTGCGCATTCGCGCGCAACTCGCACAATATCTTGACGCCTCTGCATAACAGCTATGGTGTGAGAAAAGGTTTCTAGATAACGAACGAGTGAGCCTGAATCACAGGCTTCACGAAACCAAATTGCAAGTTCACTGGCATCTTGAGTTGGTAGTTGGTCATAACCAATCTCCCTAGCAATATCAATGATTGTTTGTGGCCGAAGTCCGCCATCTAAATGATCATGCAATAAAACTTTCGGGACGGCCTTAATCTGATCTTTGGTCGGAATGCTATTCATTGCCATTTGCTAGTCCTCTTTTTCAAATCACCGCACGCTGTATATCTCAACCAACTTTAGAATCTAATGAATCTACTCGCTAACCTTAAACGATTCTCTCTATAACCAATGGCAATCTATCGATTCCACCTGATGGCATCTCACCGATTTCAACCGAATCTTGCAGAGATTCCACCGCTCGTGCAAAGGTGGCGCCAACGTCTGAATGGAGCGTATAGAGAGGCGAGCCTGCCTTTACCAATTCTCCTGGCTTGGCGTGAATCTCAATACCGGCACCGGCTTGAACTGTTTCACCTTGACGCGAGCGACCTGCTCCTAAGCGCCATGCCGCCATTCCAACTTTCATAGCATCCATAGAAAGTAAGGTCCCGTCTTTTTCTGCTCTGACAACCGTGTTTTCTTTCGCAACGGGCAATTGTGCATCCGGATCTCCGCCTTGCGATGAAATCATTGCCCGCCAAACATCCATTGCTTTTCCATTTTTAAGCGCTACAGCAGGATCTGCGTCTTTGATACCAACTAGATCTAACATCTCTCGTGCTAATAAAACTGTTAACTCAACAACATCTTCTGGCCCACCACCGGAAAGCACTTCGATTGATTCTCGGACTTCTAAGGCGTTGCCGGCAGTTAAACCAAGTGGAATATCCATCGCAGTAACTAATGCAACAGTGTTCACACCAGCTCGCTTACCTAAATCAACCATGACGCGTGCGAGTTCCTTGGCTTTTTCCGGATCCTCCATGAATGCACCTTTACCGGCTTTAACATCTAAAACTAATGCGCTCGTTCCCTCGGCAATTTTCTTACTCATTATCGAAGATGCAATCAGTGGAATTGAGGCAACTGTTGCTGTAACATCACGAAGTGCATAGAGCTTTTTATCAGCAGGTGCTAATCCGGCACCTGCTGCACAGATAACTGCGCCACAATCCTGCAAAACTTTAAGCATCTCGGCGTTAGATAACGATGCTCTCCACCCTGGAATGGATTCCAATTTATCTAACGTTCCTCCGGTATGACCAAGTCCCCGACCAGATAGTTGAGGTACTGCTGCCCCACATGCTGCTACCAATGGTGCAAGTGGCAAAGTTATTTTGTCTCCTACTCCACCAGTTGAATGTTTATCAACAGTTGGGTGAGAGATCGCAGACCAATTCATTCGTTCGCCGCTATTGATCATTGCATCAGTCCAGCGAGAAATTTCTTGGTTTTGCATTCCATTTAGAAAAATTGCCATAAGAAGCGCGGACATCTGCTCATCTGCTACAGCGCCTCGTGTGTATGCATCGATTACCCAATCAATTTGAGCATTAGTCAAAACATGCTTATCACGCTTAGCTGCAATAATTTCTGCAGCTGAAAAAGCCTCAATCATTTAGCGCTCGTTACGATCTAAATCATCGGGACCAAATGCCCAAGGAAGCATCACTGACATTTTTTGGGGACCGTCATCTGTCATGAGTAATGCTTCAGGTCCTCCATGCTCATACAAAAGTTGGCGGCAACGACCGCATGGAGCCAAATAATCTCCTTGACCATCAACGCAGACAATTGCAACAAGGCGTCCACCACCGGAAGAAATTAAATTGGAGACCAAACCACACTCTGCACACAAACCAACACCGTAACTGGCGTTTTCAACGTTACAACCTTTAACGATTCGTCCATCGCTAACAAGTGCTGAGACGCCAACGGGAAATTTTGAATACGGTGCGTAAGCAGTTTTCATTGCGGCGATTGCTTCTTTGTGCAGCAAATCCCAATCTGGGGTGCTCATCCCATGCCACCGCGTCGATAAGGTATTCCATCGGCTGCAGGCATTCGAAGCCGCTGAGATGCAAGCGCCATTACTAGAAGTGTTGCAATGTATGGAGTCATTGTGACTAATTGTCCAGGAAGTTCATCAACTGCAAAATAGAACCAGAGAGAGCCTGCAGCAAAGGCAAGACTCAAACCTGCAGAAAGGTTGTTTCCCTTTTTGAAGTTACGGAAAGCTACAAAAACCAATATCAGCGCAATAAGAATTAGTAAGGCATGAATTGCTGTGGAATCTCGAAGTTGTAAGGCATCGGCAAAACCAAATAGACCGGCTCCTGCCAAAAGACCACCTGGGCGATAGTTACCAAATATTAACGCTGCTAATCCAACGTAACCTCTACCTGCAACTTGATTCTCTTGGTAGTTACTTGCAGCAACGATTGCTAAGAAGCCACCACCGAGTCCAGCTAGACCGCCGGAGATAACAACACCTGCGTACTTCATGGCATAGACATTGACACCGAGAGATTCGGCGGCAATTGGTGCCTCTCCTGCACTTCGTAAACGAAGACCAAACGCTGTCTTCCACAATATGAAGTAAGCAAGTGGGACAAAGGCGATTGCAACAATAGTTACATATGAAAGATCACCGGTTAAGCCTCGAAGTACCGATGAAACATCAGAGACAAAGAACCAGTTCTTCTCTGAAATCCATGTTAAAACATCTGGACTTTGCCAACCGAAGAAGCGTCCACCAGATAAAACGGGTAATCCATTAAGGGGAATCGACTCAATTGGTGGTGATTGTGATGGGCCTGGCCACGAACCACCTTTGTACATGAGCGTTGAAAGATAACGAACTAAACCGGCGGCGATGATATTTATAGCAACACCGGATACAACGTGATCTACCCCAAAGGTTACGGTTGCAATTGCATGAACTAGCGCTCCAACTGCACCAAAAATAACTGCAGCTAGTAATCCAAGCCATGGTCCATATTTGGCTCCGATAAATCCGCCAGCCCAGGCACCCATAATCATCATGCCCTCCAGGCCAATGTTTACGACACCTGCACGTTCGGAGAACAAGCCACCGAGAGCAGCCAAAACAATTGGAACTGATAACAAAAGCGCCGCAGATGCCGTACCAATACTTGTTAAATTCGATGCACCTGTTATGACTCTAATTGAGGCCAGTGCGAAAAGTAGCATTGTTGCATAACGTAAAATCTTAATAGCTTTCACTTCGTAACCCCCGCTGAAGTCACTTGTGCAGCCACTTTTGCAAGCTCTTTGCTCTGTAAAACTAATTTGAATCTACGTACGACTTCGTATGCAACAACTGCGCTCAGCAAAATTGAACCTTGCATAATGACATAAGTTTCAGGTGCAATTTCGATCAGCTCGAGTGACCTGGCGCTAACTTCTAGGAAACCAAACAACAGAGCACTAAATGCCATTCCACCAGCAGAGTTTCGTCCCAATAAGGCAACTGCAATTGCTGAAAATCCAATACCTGCTCTAAAACCTAGGTTATACGTATGTGTTTGGCCTAATACTTCTGGTAATCCTGCTAGACCTGCGATTGCGCCAGAGATAACGAGAGCCAGGAATGTCATTTTTTTGGAGTTAACACCACTGACCCGAGCTGCAATTGGATTACTTCCAGAGGCACGCAGCTCAAAACCAAATCGAGTGCGATTTACCACAAACCAGAAAGTTAAGCCGAGCGCCACTGCAACGAAAAACATTCCATAGACTCCACCACCTGGTTGATCTTCAACTCCGAATGTTCGCAGAATAGGCATGAGATCTGGTACTTGGGCAGATGCTGGAAGTTGTTTTGTCTGTAAGTTATTTGAGCCCACTTCAATAACTGCAAAATGCTTTGACAGCAAGTATGCAGAAAGCCCACCAGCCAAACTATTGAGCATGATGGTGGAGATAACTTCGTTAACTCCACGCCTAACCTTTAGATATGCGGCAATCGCAGCCCAAAGCCCACCAAATGTCATTGCAATTATGAAGACAACTAGAACGTGTAAGACCGGTGGCAGAACAAACATGCCACCGATGTAACAGCTAAACAATGCCCCAAGGCGTAGCTGTCCTTCAACTCCGATATTAAACAAACCAGCACGGAAAGTCACGGCAATTGCAATTGCAGCTATGTAATAAGGAGTTGCAATATTTACAATTTCCATCAACGATCCGGTACGAAATCCATATTCCAACATAGAACTGAAAGCATCGATTGGAGATTTTTTCGTGGCAATAACAGCAATGCTAGAAACAACAATTGAAAAGAAAGCCGCGAACAACGGTGCTGCAACTGCCAAACCAATTTTTGTCATTGAGAAACGTTGGGCCTTCATGCTGCACCCGTCATTGCTGAACCTAATTGTTCTGGCGTGGTCGTAGCAGGATTGAGCTCTGCGGTAATCGTTCCGCGCAACATAACCAATAGGCGATCAGACATTCCTATTAACTCTTCTAGGTCTGCCGAGATCAGTACTATCGCCATACCTTTTTCTCGAGCTTGGCGAAGAACATCCCAAATGGCAGCTTGAGCTCCAACATCAACACCGCGTGTTGGATGTGAAGCAAGAAGTAGCGCTGGTGCTTTGCTCATTTCGCGGCCGACAATAAATTTTTGTTGGTTTCCGCCAGAAAGTGCAGCAGCTAATGTTTGTGGACCAGGGGCGCGCACATCAAACTCTTCCATGATCATTTGTGTGCTGGCGATTGTGGCTTGTTTATCTAGAATAAATCCCCGCATTACTGGCTTGCCACGTTGATGACCCAAAATTCGATTTTCCCATAGTGGTGAATTCATCATTAGCGCTTGCCTTTGACGATCTTCTGGAATTAATCCAATCCCTAAATCATGCCGGTCTGCAACGCTCATGTGATCAACAGAATTACCACGGAAAGAAACCTGTCCGGTGTATTCGCGAAGACCCATGATGGCTTCAATGAGTTCTGCCTGTCCATTTCCTTCAACACCTGCGATTCCCACGACTTCACCTGCATGTAAGTCAAAAGAAATATGTGAAATTAAATCCCGACTTCCCGTTGCAGTCGGCACTGATACGTCGGATAAATTCAGCACGATCTCTTCACGCTTTGTGTGTCCTTGAGTATGTGGCTGTGGAAGTTCGCTTCCAACCATCAGCTCTGCCAATTCTCGAGAAGTGACGTCTTTAGATTTAACTTGTGCAACAGTTGCGCCTTGGCGAACAACTGTAACTTCATCTGCAACTCGCAGGACTTCATCTAACTTGTGTGAGATAAAAATGATTGCCATACCTTGGGCTCGCAAACCTTCGAGTGCTGCAAAGAGATCGTCGACTTCTTGCGGAACGAGCACAGCGGTTGGTTCATCAAAAATCAATATACGAGCACCGCGGAAAAGCACCTTTAAGATCTCCACGCGTTGGCGAGCTCCAACACCTAGCTCTTCCACCATTAGGTTTGGATCAATTTCTAACCCATATTGATTTGCCATTTCAATTACTTTGGCGCGAGCGGCTTTAAAGTCGATCGTAACTCCATGCTTTGGCTCTGAACCTAAAATTATGTTCTCAAGGACAGTGAAATTATCTGCCAACATAAAGTGCTGATGCACCATTCCAATACCAGCTGCGATTGCATCATTTGGATTTTTAAAATCTACAGCCTGTCCATTAACTAGAATTTCTCCACTATCTGGAGTCTGCATTCCATACAAAATTTTCATAACAGTTGATTTACCGGCACCATTTTCACCGACTAGAGCGTGGACAGTTCCACTTTCAACCTTAAGAGAAACATCTTTGTTTGCGATCACACCAGGAAAGCGCTTGGTGATGTGGCGTAGTTCAACCGCTACAGACACTGATCGCCTCCCTTTCTTGGAAAAAAACATTTGGCCCAACAAGGAGATCTAACTCCATTGTCGGGCCAAATGCCACTTTTTATCTTTCTGTACTACTTGTTAAATCGTCCCTAATTGCCGTTATGGCGTTGTTGGAACGGTGATAGCACCAGACTTGATATCGGCAGCTGCTTTATCAATCTGATCCTTGTACTTAGTGATGTAATCGCCTGAGTATGAAACTCCAACGCCATCAAGCTCTAGACCGTAAACGCGTCCATTGGTACCTGCAGCTGCATCAAGAACATCGTTAACAGTTGTTCCGTTAACTGCTGCTGAGATGACGTCGTAAACTGCACGGTCAACACGCTTCAACATTGAAGTAAGCATGTTTGCCTGCTCTTCTGCTGATGCTGTTAGGTACTGATCAGAGTCAACTCCAATT
>CAIUSQ010000122.1 GCA_903901905.1 uncultured Actinomycetes bacterium | reverse complement strand
CTAAAGGTCTTTTCACACTACAACCCTAACAATTTTGCCTGTTTATCGAACTCTGGAACTGATTTTCGGACTTCCGCAAAGGTGCCCTGAGCCAAAATCTGGCCATCTGCAATATAAATCACCAAGTCTGCGGTGCGCACTGTCGCAAGTCTGTGGGCAATCATCAAAATAGTTGTTCCGCCCCGGAGCGTTTGGATCGCGGCTGAAACACTAGCTTCTGTTTCGGCATCTAGGGAACTGGTTGCCTCATCAAGTACCAGGAGCTTTGGATTTGTGAACATGGCCCTAGCTATGCCAAGACGTTGGCGCTGGCCACCACTCAACTTAGCTCCACGCTCCCCAACTTGAGTATCAGCTTTGTTCTCTAAAGAATCAACAAAGGTTTCAAGGTGTGCAATTTTGAGAGTTTTGTTAATTCTCTCGTCTGTTGCAAATTCCGCTGGAAAACCGAGGGCGATATTCTCGCGAATTGTGCCAATTGCAATTCCTACATCTTGAGGTACGTACGCTATTGCTCCTGGAGATTGTTCAATTGCAGAAGATGGTTCATCACCAGAAATTCTTACTTCGCCTGTATCGGGTAGTAACACTCCCAGCAATAAATCCACAAGTGTTGATTTGCCTGCGCCCGATGAACCTACGAAAGCGACAAATTGCCCGGGAGAAATTTCAATAGATACTTGATCAAGTATTTTACTTTTGCCCTCAGGATATGAAAAGGACACGTTGTTAAAGGAAATATCTGCAGTAAATTTCGCGTGATCCCCTAGAGCTAAGGTCGGATCTGTGTCGGTAGCAATTGAGTAGTTTGATACCTCCTCAGCTAATTTCAATGTTAAATCAGCCGAACCACTCGCACACCTAATGTGAAGTAAGCCTTGTTGAATTCGCAAAATTGCTGGCGCAACACGAGTTCCAGCAGCAAGGAAGATTGCAAGTGTTGCAACCGCATGTCTGGCATCCTGCAATACAAATTGAGTTGCGCTCAATAAAATTGCACCAACAACAACTGAGGATTCCAATACGTATTTACTAATATTTGGAATAAACGCATTCTCAGCAGAAAATCTTGAAAAATCTAAACGATTTTTTGCAAACTCTTTTGCGTAATACGCTCTACGGTTTCTAACAATAGACTCACGATAATTAGTCAAAACTTCAATGATTTTTTCGTTACCCCGAATCGAAGTTTTAGCGATAGATACATTTAATGCACGTACTCGTGAGCTTGATAATCGATATAAAAAGAACGCGATTAAGGCAAAAAATGCAAAACTTCCTATTGCCGTTCCCGGGTCAACCACCAATAAGCCAACTGCCATTACGAGTACCAAAGATAAATCAGAGGCAAGAATTACCACCATGCCTAGAATGGTAAGAACTAAACTTGAAACACCCGTTGTGAGCGCATACAAAGTTTCTTGGGAAGTTCTTTTTTGTAATTGCAATAAAGGTTGCGCCAATACGCGAGAGGTTAAATCCCCCGAGATCACCGCAGCTTTATGTGCCAAGAAAAATAGTGACTTCCTAATGAAAAAGATTGATAGCAAAGTCCGGCCGATAAGAGTGACGCCGGCAGTGGCTCCTAAAATCGCAACCTGAGTTTCAAATGTGTAGCCATCCAGTTGCATAAATTCCAGCACTGCACCGACACGATTTCCGGTGACCTGTCCCGAAACCCCAGTAATCGCCAGAGCTGAAACGACGCCAATCAGCGCGACGCCAAATAGATCTAACCCACTCAAGAAGATCTGAATCGCGACAACTAGCCCAAGTTTGCGCCGATCCTTAGGGGCCAATAAACGTAAAGATCGTCCGACTGTTTTGTCGCGCATAAATGATTTAAGCCAAGACATGGGTTAAGGGTACTTAGAGAGTGCAGGTAAGTGCGCCGCCAGGCAATGTGCCCTTGAGTAAATAGGCGTCAACCGCATCGTCTACACAGGCAGACCCTCGCCCGTGACCGGTGTGTCCATCGCCGTCTGCGGTAATCAATATCGCTGAAGGAAAGCGCTCGGCCACGCTCTGAGCCCACTCATAAGGGGTGGCAGGGTCTCGCGTGGTTCCAACCATTAAGAACGGTGGCAGATTTGGACCAATGAGCTCTACCGGTGGCCGGATCGGTGGGTATGGCCAGTAATCGCAGGGCAAGGATGACCAGGCGATGTATGGTCCAAAGTGAGGT
>CAIUSQ010000121.1 GCA_903901905.1 uncultured Actinomycetes bacterium | reverse complement strand
GGTTCAACCCGACACTTGGCGATCAGGGTCTAAGATTAATCGCACGCTTTAAGTAGCAGCCCTGCCTAACCTGCAGACCCACCTCCGCATAAAGCCACCCAAACCGTGTTCAAGTGTGCAGAACGATTGAATCACCTCATCAGTGTATCGCCCATCCTCACCCACCAATCCATATAAACAGACCATTGCCACTCTCTATATCCCCATCTTCAGACACGTTGCCACGACCAATAGCGCAATGCGAATAAGGCTAGAACTTACCTTTCTAAGTTATAAATCGTCTACGGCTTTATTGAGCACCTTTATCTCGATAAGGAAAGAAAGCCAAAGCTTGAATACGATCATCACCACGAAGGATAGCAAGTCTTAAAAATAGTATATTGCGTGTAGAAAGTTGTAGGATGTTTTAAAACTTTTTCGTGCTTGCGGGTGGTATTGTTTATTTAAAAATATACAGTTTGCGTTAAGTCAATTCAGGATTGGTGTGTGATGAAATTATTAAAGAAAATTAATTGGATAGCATTACTTCTCTGTTTCATACTGCAACCTGCAGTGGCCAACTCAACATCTAACCTTCGGCTGGCTCTTGTCATTGGTAATGCTTCTTACAAGAGTGCACCCCTTAAAAATCCGTCCAACGATGCTAAAGCAATAAAGCAAGTCCTAGAAGAAGTCGGATTCAAGGTCAATTTACTACTTGATGCCAATAGAAGTGAACTCAATAAAGCACTACAAGAGCACCAAATGGAAATTAAAGGAACGAATGGATTGAGTTTCATTTACTACGCGGGACATGGAGTACAACTGGATGCTGAAAATTACATCTTGCCAGTAGATTTCAATATCAAGTCAGAAAACGATATTCCACAGCAAGGCGTCAATATCAACAAGCTGATGTATGACATGAGTGCTCAAGGCGGCAGGTTTAATGTTTTTGTTCTAGACGCTTGCCGTGACAATCCGTTTAAAACTAAAGAGAGTTTTCGTGGCTTTGCTCCTTTAGATGCTCCTCCTAGAACATTAGTAGGTTACGCCACAGAAGCTGGCAACATTGCTTCTGATGGACAAGAAGATAACGGTCTTTACACTGAATATTTACTGAGAGAACTTCAAAATAACACTTTGCCGATTGATGATATTTTTAAGCGCATCAAGTTTGGTGTGAGACGCAGTAGCAAAGGACAGCAAATACCCACTTACTCCAATGGGGTTTTCGAAGATGTTTACCTCCGGGAGATGCAATCCACTTTCAGCACATCTTCAGAAAAATATAAAGAACAATTTGATACAGAGTTAAAGTTATGGGAAAGAATCAAAGACGGAAAAAATCCAGAGAAAATATTCAATTTTATTGAAACTCATCCTGCATCCAGTTTAAGTGAACTGGCGCAAGGTTTACTAGAGAGAATCGACCGTAAACAGATCAAAAGTCAGGCCTTTGAAGGAGAACAGACTCAAAACCCAGCTGATGGCAGATTCAAAAATGGTGATGTCTACACAATGAAGATTTCTTATGAGCACAGGCCCAGCGTAATTGTGAAATCAACAGTTTTTGATGTGAATGAAGAATCAGCCAAATACACAAATGTCTTTGATCAAGGGCCAACGGGTCAAATGACCATGTCGGGTGCGGTTATCAGTGATGGACAGAATACATTTGACCCTCCGTATGTATTGGTACCCGGCGCAGAGTATCAAGTTGGCAAACGTTGGCGAGGTCGTTCATTACGCACAAACCCAAAAGGACAGCGGGCTTGGATGGACTACTCGGGCAGGGTTGTTACACGCGAGAAAGTGACCGTTGCTGCAGGGACTTTTCAAACATACCGCGTGGAAGTTCAATTCAAAATCGAAGGAGAAACAACACTGAATGCAACCTTGTGGGTTCAGCCCGAATGGGGTCTAGCCGTTAAAACTAATTTCCAGTTTCAGGATGGATATGGGCGTGTTCGTTCAGGCGTTCGCGAAATGATAGAACGTTCACGCTTGTAAGTTATCAACATTGCGCGAATGCACATTTCAGTACTGACAATATGTAACGCTTTAACTTAGTTATTTTTGAATCTAATTAAACCTAATCAATTGACTGCATCTTCTTACGACTGCCCCCAACCGTTGACTGTCGGGTCAACCCGACACTTGGTGATCAGCCCCTAATCAAAATAAGTTACTTCTAACGGCAGCCCTGCCTAACCTGCAACCCACCCCGCAACAACCACAAAACCGTGCGGGAGTGTGCAGAACGATTGAATGAAGAAAAAGAAAAAGCCACCGAAGTAATTCAGTGGCTTTGTAAGGTGGAGGCTCGAGCCGGAGTCGAACCGACCTACACGGATTTGCAACAAATTTTATAACTCAACGACGAGCAAGCATGCGGGCTAGCGGGTGAAAACGTGATACGTGCTACAAAACGTGCTACAGAAAAACCAATTATTTTTAATTATTTTATTGTGCGAATAAAATTCACAAGTATTCATTTGTTGTCTACTGCTGTAGCTAAATGTGGGGGGTATAGGTAAAAAATCACCACCCCAAAAGCGTAAGTACTCCACATAAAAAAACCGTAGCGCAATTTTTTGTGAGTTGCTAACCCATTTCACTAGCTTGTATAGCAACTATACAAATGGGTTAGTTAGGGTAACTTAGTAATATTTCAGTCATTTAATGCACTCATAATGTGCGCCCC
>CAIUSQ010000120.1 GCA_903901905.1 uncultured Actinomycetes bacterium | reverse complement strand
GCTTTGCATGAACATGGAGTTGAAGGTGAAGTCCATGTACTCTCAGATAGCGCCCGCACTGCCCAAGAAGCAGCAACAGCCCTTGGTATTGAAGTTGGGCAAATCGCTTCGTCGCTCATTTTTAAACTTCCAGATGAATCACCACTCTTGATTATTACAAGTGGACGTCACCGAGTTGACACAGATTTAGTTGCTGAGGGCTTAGGGATTGAAAAACTTAACCGCGTTGATGCAGATTATGTAAAGGAAAAGTCTGGCTTTTCTATTGGGGGCGTTGCACCAATTGGCTGGCTCTCCCCCGCCACTATTGTCATTGATGAAGCGCTCAACGATTACGAAGTTGTTTGGGCAGCCGCCGGTCATCCGCATGCCGTCTATCCAACTTCCTTTTCTGAATTACTTGCCTGTACTGGTGCCAGAGCAATGATTGTTGGGCCTTAATGGTCATCGCTTATTTTTGGAGAATTAAACCTTCAAGAATTCCTTTCGCTCTTGCATCCATGGCTTTGAATCGCTTCTTTCTTTTTCAGGATAAAAATGTGGGTTTTCACAAATCTCTTGGAATTGGTAAGGGTGAAACTTTTACCCCGCGAGATGCTGATCCATTGAGTTGGGGATTAATTGCAGTTGTTGATGATATTGAAGCTTTCGATCACTCTCCCGTGATTTCACAGTGGCGCAAAAATAGTGTCAATGAATTTCGCGCAGTGCTTTCTCCAATTTCTTCGCATGGCAAGTGGGCCAGAAAAGATCCCTTTAGCAATGGGTTAGAGAATGCAGATGCAAAAGATTCGATTAAGGCATGGAGCGGGCAAGTTGCTGCAATCACACGTGCTCGGATTAAATGGCATCAAAATTTTCGATTTTGGCGATCAGTACCACCAGTAACAATTTCTTTGAAATCTGCAGAAGGATTAGTTAGTGCGATCGGTATTGGAGAGGCACCAATTGGACTGCAAGGGACTTTTTCACTGTGGGAATCAGCTGCAGCCGTGCGAGATTTTGCATACCGTGGGCAAGCCCACCAAAAGGCAATCGCAGATACTGCACGCTATAACTGGTATTCAGAAGAGCTTTTTGCCAGATTTGCAGTACTTGAGCAGCGGGGTTTGATTAAGTAGGTCGAGATTTATAGGGCAGAATTATCCCTATGTCTATGCGCCAATTCACTCCAAGAAAATTTGTGCGTCGCAGTACCTCGCCTTTCTTAACGCTTTTAATCTTTATTTTTCTTGGACTTACAATTGCAATGCAGATTGCTTATCCACTTATCGATGGATTTGCTTTAGATTTCATAACAATTGCATCTGTATACACAGCGGCAACTGCAATGTTCTTACATGGTTTTGCAGTGTATGGAGCTAGGTATGGATTAACTCTGCTTGTTATCGCAATTTTGTTTGGATTTTGGATAGAACAACTTGGAGTAACAACTGGGTGGCCCTTTGGCGACTACGTATATTCAGATACTTTGGGACCTAAAGTCCTTGATGTTCCTTTGGTTGTTCCATTTGCATGGTTGATGATTGCTCATCCATGTCTAATTGCTGCCCGCAGGATCGCAAAATCTTGGGTATTTTTGTATGGAGCAGCTCTCATGTGTGCATGGGATTTGTTCTTAGATCCACTGATGGTCAGCGCCGGTCGATGGACATGGCAGGTATCCGGTGCACACGTTCCATTTCAACCTGAAATTCCACTTTCAAATACATTTGGATGGTTGCTCTCTGGCATGGCCTTGATGTCAATACTTCACTTCTTCACACCTCGCGATCGTCGCAAAAATAGCGGCTCTCTAATTCCAGCTGACATTATTTTATTTTGGACACTTTTCTCCGGCGTTGTGGGAAATCTCTTTTTCTTTGGCCGCCCCGGAGTTGCAATGTTCTCTGGTTTGATTTTAGGAATACTTCTCATCCCATATTTTTTCAATCGATGGATCGGAAGGCCGTAAATCTTTAACTCACTGCTCTACATTTTGCCTCTGTTGTTAATGACATTGACCTTGATGAATTTTTTTCTCATCCGAAACCCTCATGCTCTTAGTGATCAAAGGGCAGGGGTACTAGTTCCCCTGCGCAATGAAGCGGAAAACATTCAAGATTTTATTGCAACGCTGTCTCGACAAGTTGGAGATTTTCACTTTTATCTTTTAGACGACAACTCCGAAGATCTCACTCTTGATCTGCTCGAGCAATTCACAGCAGGTGATTCACGGTTTACTGTCATAAAAGGTGCGCCATTGGCACAAGGGTGGATTGGTAAAACTTGGGCACTTCAACAGTTATTTGATCAATCAAATGAAGAATTTCTGGTTTCAGTTGATGCAGATGTGCGGCTTACTCCTGATGCCATCGCTCGATCAGTTGCCACAATGAAATCAACTTCGCTAGATTTCATCTCACCTTACCCACGCCAGATTGCACTTTCATTTGGCGAACGGATGATTCAACCATTACTGCAATGGTCCTGGTTAACAACGGTACCTCTTCGAATAGCTGAGAAATCTTCACGACCTTCCATGGCTATTGCCAATGGTCAGTTCTTTGTTGTTCGTCGAATAGCACTCGAAAAAATTGGTGGATACAAAGCCATAAAGAACGCGGTCATCGACGATGTCTTTTTAGCTCGTGAACTGATTCGAAATGGCTTTCATGGTGGAGTAATCAATGGAGCATCTATAGCCCAATGCCGAATGTATACATCGTGGAGCCTAATCAAATCTGGATACGGAAAATCCTTGAATAAAGCATTTGGTGGGGCGGTTGGTGCATCTTTTGTAGTTCTATTTCTATTTCTTACCAGCATTCTTCCTTTCATTTTATCTTTGTCGGGAAATTTCTACGGCTGGCTTGGCTATATTTTGATTGTCTTCTCCAGAATGCTCAGTGCCATCAAGACACAAGGCAGAATTGTTGACAGTTTTCTGCATCCAATCTCTGCTGCCCTACTCATCTATTTGATTATCTATTCGTTTAAAGTGCGAAATAGCGTCACCTGGAAAGGTCGCACAGTATGAAAATTGTTGTCATAGGTGCAGGAATGGGTGGAATGACTTCGGCTGCACGACTAGCTCGCGGAGGGCATGAGGTCGCAATTTATGAAGCCAGTGATCAAGTTGGAGGTAAATGCAGAACTGAGTGGATTGGTCGTGTTGCATTTGATACTGGCCCCTCACTATTAACGTTGCCGGCTGTATATAAAGATTTTTTTCAAAGAACTGGAAAGCCCATGGGTTTGGTCTGTCCAATAGAAACAGTTAACCCAGCATTTGATTATCGCTTTGAGGATGGTTCAAGAGTTCGGTTTGCAAACCTTTCTCGTAAAGAAACCCTGGATGCAATCGCAGAAAGTTTCGGTGAGCAAGCATCTGGTCAGTGGGATCAAATTATGCGCCGTGCGGAGCAAATGTGGGACGTTAGTCGCGGGCCATTTGTTGAATCAGAATTAAAGTCCCCTCTTTCATTGCTCAAACGCATTACTTTTTTTAGAGATCTATTGATTATTGCGCCATGGAAATCACTGCGCAAACATGCAGATGAAATTCTTCAGGATCAACATCTGCGCTTCATAATGGATCGTTATGCAACCTATAGCGGCTCTGATCCACGAAAAGCGCCTGCCGTTTTGTCCACAATCGCCTTCGTTGAAGAGAGTTTTGGTGCCTGGCATGTCAAAGGCGGGCTTGGAAACCTCGCTCTAGAAGTACACAAGAGAGCGAAAGATGTTGGAGTCTCTTTTCACCTCAATTCACCTGTTTCTCAAATCAATACAGTGAATGGAAAGGCAGCAGGAATTGTTCTAACAAGCGGAGAAAAAGTTGAAGCAGATGTTGTCATAGCTAATGCTGATGCTTCTTTGGTGTACAACAAACTGATATCTGGCAACAATCGGGTTCTTAAGCGAGTACGCAGAAATATCGCAAAGGCTGATGCTTCAGTAGCTGGATTCTCTTTGCTTCTAGGGATGCGAAAAGATTTAAGTGATGAAATGAACCACCACACAGTTCTATTTCCGAAAAATTATGATGCTGAATTTGATTCGATTTTTAAGGATGGAAAACCGGTTGCAAGACCAACGATTTATATTTGCGCTCCAAAGGATCCATTAATGAGTAAGGATGAGAATCTAGAGGGCTGGTTTGTACTCGTTAATGCACCCACCCACGGAAGCTTTGATTGGAGCGATAATGATTTCAATCAAACATATGCCAGTCAGATAATTGACCAAATTGAGGAACAAGGAATTGCAATCCGATCTCGTTTAGAGACAATGACTATCCGCACCCCTGCAGATTTAGAATCCCAAACTCTTGCTCCGGGAGGTGCGATATATGGAACATCGAGTAATGGAGCACGAGCAGCATTTCTTCGTGCAAAAAACCGTTCACCGATTAAAGGGCTTTATCTAGTTGGGGGCTCTGCTCATCCAGGTGGTGGACTTCCCTTAGTTGGAATTAGCGCAGATTTGGTTAGTCAAGCAATTGGCTTCGAGCGAAAACTACGACACTAACAAAACTATAAATTTGAACAATTAAGAAAGCTATTGATAGCCAGAAAATGCCTGGAAGGTTAACGTAATTAATTACTAATGCTATAAATAGAAAACTTGCTCGAATCGGTCTCTCTGCGGGCGTTACCACTCCTAAATCACTTACTCCCAGGGCTTTGAGCTTTGCGCGGGCGTATTCCTGAAAAGAGGCAATACTCCATAAAATTATTGGAATCCAAGCAGGAACACCGATTGCGTAAAGAGCATAAAACCAAAAAGCCTCGCTGATGCGATCTGCTACCGCATCAAGGGTTGCCCCCCAATTACTTTCACGTTGTTGGAAGATTGCAACACTTCCATCAATACCATCGCAAAAAAGCGAAAAGACAAGAAATAAAATCGCCCAAATTGTTTGTGACGTTATTGCAGTTGCTAAAGCCCCGAGGAGGCCCAACAACGTCAGCACATTTGGGGAGATCCGAAGAAGTGTGCACACAAGTCCAAATCGATATGAAATATTTAGCCATGCGCCAACGATGCCATCAGTTTTTGCATCACTGTGCAGTGCACTCCACCTAAGTTTAAACTCTTGCTTAGTTAACATTATTGATCCTTCGATAAATCTCAACTGTCGCAGTTGAGCTATTCATAGTGTAAAAATGTAATCCAGGAGCACCAGCTTCTAAGAGTTCTTTGCATAGTTTTGTAGCAATTTCTACACCTAGATCACGAACAGCCTGGGAATCAGACTCAACCTCTGCGAAGGCTTTGGCAATATGAACTGGAATAGGCGTTCCCCCAAGGTCTGCCATTCGATGCAGAAGCTTCACATTAGTAACTGGCAAAATTCCAGGAATGACTGTGAGCGCAGAGCCACGTTTTGCAAGGCGTTCCACGAGATTCCTATAAGCCTTCATATCAAAAAAGAATTGAGTTGTTGCAAACGTTGCACCCAGTTCTTCTTTTCTAATGAGCACGTCAATATCTTTTTCAAAATCTCCCCCAGAACTTGGATGTCCATCTGGGAAAGCGGCAACACCTATTTTGAATCCTCCACACTCTTTTGCCAATTCAACAAGTTCGTCAGCATGAGTAAATCCGTTTTCTGTTGGTTGCCATGGTGCCAATGGTCCGCCAACTGGATCACCGCGAAGTGCAAGAATGCTTGTAATTTTGGCATCTTTGTAACTGTTTAAAACCTCCAGTAATTCATCGCGCGTTGATCCAACGCAAGTAATGTGCGCCACTGTTGGAATGCCGGTGCGGCTTGTGATTTCACGAGCAATACGAATAGATCGATCTCTAGTTGACCCACCAGCTCCATATGTTACGGATACAAAATCTGGAGCAATAGATTTGAGCCCTTCTATTGCATGCCACAATCTTCCTTCCCCCTCTATGTCTTTGGGAGGAAAGAACTCAAATGAATAGGATGTGCCAACTACCACTGAGTGAGGGTACCGTTATCACGTGAATTCAGTGCCAAAGACGAGCCTGCTAGCCGTTCGTACATCCGTTGAAGAAGAGCTTGGAATATTTCTAAGCCGTGAGGGTGCCTATTTGCAAGATATCTCACAAGACTTAACGCTCGTTTGTAACTCTTTAACATCATTTTTACTAGAAGGGGGTAAACGTCTTCGCCCTCTTTTTGCATATGCAGGATTTATTGCAGCCGGTGGAATTCTTGAGAGATCAACTATAAGAGCGATAGCAAGTTTAGAACTTCTGCAAGCGTGTGCATTGATACATGATGACTTAATGGATGCATCTGATACGCGCCGTGGAAAACCATCCATTCATCGTCACTTTGAATCTATTCATGTGCAAGATCGACTTGAAGGTTTTGCACCACAGTATGGTTTATCGGCAGCAGTTCTACTTGGAGATTTGGCACTTGTATGGTCTGATCAAATGCTTAACTCAGCTGGATTAACCGCTGATCAATTTACAAGAACTATTCCTTACTACAATGAAATGCGCGTTGAACTAATGGCAGGGCAGTTTTTAGATATTCACGAGCAGACACAAAAAAGTTCAAGTTTTGATCGTTCAATGAAGATTGCGCGATACAAATCTGGAAAATACACAATAGAGCGCCCTCTACACCTTGGGGCGGCGATGGCTGATTCAATAAATCAAAAGAGAATCTCTGCACTCTCTGCATATGGACTACCTCTTGGAGAAGCATTTCAACTTCGTGACGACTTATTAGGTGTTTATGGAGATGCTTCGGTAACTGGAAAGCCAACCGGAGATGACTTGCGAGAAGGCAAAAAAACCGTTTTGATCGCCCTGTCCCGTGATACTCAAACTCCATCACAGTCCCAGGCCTTTGAAAAATACTTTGGACAACCAGATCTAAATTCAGAGGGCATAAC
Organism: uncultured Actinomycetes bacterium; assembly: GCA_903901905.1. The sequence continues at coordinate 10,577 of CAIUSQ010000120.1, read as the reverse complement.
CGCCCTTCAACAGATAATCTTGGACTCTGGAGCAAAAGATAAGTTAGAGAAGTTGATTGAAGAATTGACTGAAAAATCCATTGCGGCAATTGCCTCACCAGAATTTTCAGAAGAAGGTCAACAACTTTTAGCGGAGCTTGCTCATATCGCCACAAAGAGGAGTAATTAATGCCAGCACGTGTTAAAGGGCCTACGGATCATGTAGTCGTAGTCGGTGCTGGATTGGCCGGACTCAGTGCTGCTTTACGTTTGGCAGGTGCCGGTCGTAAAGTCACAGTGATAGAACGAGAATCAGTTCCCGGCGGACGTAATGGTTTACTGAAAAAAGAAGGTTACTCTTTTGATACGGGTCCCTCAGTTTTAACAATGCCATCACTAATTCAAGATGCTTTTAGTAGTGTCGGTGAAGATATGAAGGATTGGCTTGAACTCATGCCGGTCTCGCCGCTTTACCGTGCTTTTTATGCAGATGGATCGCAGTTAGATGTCCATGCAAATACTGCTCAGATGGAAGCAGAGATTGCAGAAAAAATTAGCCCTGAAGAAGCTGCAGGTTATGCAAAATATGTAGATTTCGTAACTAAGTTATACAAGTACGAGATGAATGATTTCATCGATAGAAACATCGACTCTCCACTTAATCTCTTAACTCCAAATCTTGCTCGCCTCATTGCATTAGGTGGTTTTAGACGCCTGTCACCTAGAGTTAATCAGTTTATGAAAGATCCCAGGCTTCAACGCGTGTATTCATTTCAAGCAATGTATGCAGGTGTTAGTCCTCAACAAGCCTTAGCGATTTATGCCGTTATTGCATATATGGACTCAGTAAACGGAGTTTTCTTCCCTAAGGGCGGTATGCACGCTGTTCCGCGTGCGATGGCAGCAGCAGCTGAGAAACATGGTGTCGTGTTCAAATACAGCACTACCGTTTCAAAGATTGATGTAGTTAACTCGCGCGCAAAGGCTGTGATCACAGAAGATGGTCAAAGAATTGAATGTGATGCGGTAATTTTAAATCCCGATCTACCTGTAGCTTGGCGAGATTTATTGGGAAAGACTCCTCTTTCAGTAAAGCGTCTTAACTATTCTCCTTCTTGCGTAACGATGCTGGTTGGCTCTTCACGAGAATACGAATTTGCTGCCCACCACAACATTCATTTTGGTCATCAATGGGATGGAATATTTGATGAGCTCATCAAGAAAAAGGTTTTGATGAGTGATCCAAGTCTTTTGGTGACGTTGCCTTCAAAGGATGATCCAACTTTGGCTCCCCCTGGAAAACATTCTTATTACGTTCTATTTCCAACACCCAATTTGACTGCCAACATAGATTGGAAGAAGCAGGCCAAGCCATACCGCGATCACATGGTTGAAACTATGGAAAAGCGTGGATACACAGGCTTTGGTGATGCCATTGAAACTGAAGTTCTAACAACTCCATTGGATTGGCAGTCTCAAGGAATGGAAGCAGGCGCTCCTTTTGCAAGTGCCCATACTTTTTTTCAGACGGGTCCATTTAGGCCTCGCAACATTGCCGCTGGAATTGAAAACGTTGTATTTGCCGGATCTGGAACACAACCAGGTGTTGGTGTTCCGATGGTCTTGATTTCAGGTCGATTAGCAGCTGAACGCATTGTGGGTCCGGTTAAATAAGTGGATGAGTTAACCGCTGCCGGAATCACAGATCCCGATCTGCGTGCATCATATGCAGAGTGCAAAAGACTCAATGCTTTACATGGAAAAACTTACTTCCTGGCAACTCTTTTACTGCCTAAAGCCAAGAGACCTTTTGTTCATGCGCTCTATGGCTTTGCTCGCTATGCCGATGAAATTGTCGATGATCTGGCATCACAGTTATCTGTTCAAGAAAAAGCCAAAGAGTTAAACACGTGGGGCAGCAAAGTTTTATCAGATTTAAAGAAAGGTAATAGCCAGGATGCTGTCGGTCGAGCATTAATAGATACCGTCTCGCGATTTGATATTCCACATGAATACTTTGAAGCATTTTTACACTCAATGGAGATGGATTTAACTGTTCAAGAGTATGAGACCTATGAAGATTTAATGGAGTATGTCTATGGATCGGCAGCCGTTATTGGGCTACAAATGGTTCCGATTCTAGGTCCCTTGCACGCTGATGCCTATGAATCGGCAAAAACATTAGGTATTGCATTTCAATTAGCTAATTTTATTCGGGACGTAAGCGAAGATCTAGATAGATCACGCGTCTATCTACCTAAAAAAGAGTTACAACAATTTGGCGTAGACCGCAAAATGCTAGAAGCAAGAGTCCTTACTCCCGAAATAGTGGAAGCCCTTAAATTTCAAATTGCTCGAGTTAAGAGATTACAGGACCAGGCTGCACCAGGAATCAAACTATTGGAGCCCTCTAGTCGTCCATGTATCCAAGCGGCAAGTACTTTGTACTGTGGAATTGTCGAAGAGGTAGAAAAAATCAATTACGATGTTTTCAACAAACGTGCTAAAACATCAGCTGGAAGAAGATTACGTGTTGCTAGTGCTGCTTATCTGAAGCGCCTAGCTTTATCCAATTAATTAATACGCCTACAACTAGCGCAAAACCAAAGAGTAAGTCCTCAACTGGAGCAGATGCTATTCGCAGGCCCAGAATTGCATCAGGGCTATAGATGACGATGTTTCGAGACGTTAACCACCAGTTTGTTAGAAGTTGAAAACCTACAATGATTGCATACGAAGTCCAGAAAACTTTGCGTTTGAGTAAGCAAGTTTTTATAACATAGAGATCAAGGATTATGACAATTACTACAGCAGAGATCGCTAATTGGGTATAGGTCATTTGTAAACCTGCCAATGTTTTTTAACAGTTCGTACTGCCTCAATCGTTAAAATTGCAGCCAAGGGAACTACGGTGAAAAATAAGTATTCCTCTAGTGGAATACCAAAGGGGCCAAAGATCCCCAGAATCTGATTGTTATCAAAACTCCAATGCCCTTGATGGATTGCATAGGCATCCCAGGCAATAAAGATTAATGAGACTGGAAGAATTGCTTTGATTGCCCTCTTATATCTTTTTAAGACTTTAACTTTGAGTACAAACTCCAGCCAAATGGAGCCACATACTGTGAATGCAATCATGGCAAGATAACCGAACTTGAGCACGAGATAACGCTACTCTATGAACACGGGAGCCACCACGGCTGAGAGGGTCTGAAATTCAGACCGACCGTTAGACCGATCCGGTAATGCGGATATGGAAAGGAAAATCACAATGTCAACTATTTTATTTACTGCCTGGGAATATGAAGTCTCGGCTTTAGAATTCATTGCGGCAATTACCTCCTTCATTGGTGTTTGGCTGGGCACTACCGGAAAGAGAATTACATGGCCATGGTGGGCCGCTGGAAGTCTCTTGTATGCGGTCTTTTTCTATCAAGTTGAACTCTTTGCAAGTGCAGCGCTTCAAATAATTTTTATAGTTGCCGCCATTTATGGCTGGCGCGGATGGGGACCTAAGGGCGCTAAGCCAGGAGTGTTGTCGACTCGCAAACGTCTTTATCTCTGCGTTGGAGTCATAGCATCAGTTGCAGTTTTATCTCCGGTGCTATCTGGCATTGGCGCTGCAGCAACGTGGTCAGATGCCTTCATTCTTGTTGGCAGTTTATTTGCCCAAGTAATGATGATTTACGAAAAATTTGAAGCATGGTTTCTTTGGCTCATCATCAATATCGTCGGAAGCACGCAGTACTTGCTCTTGGGATACTGGTTCACTGCGGTGCTATATGTAGTGTTTATAGCTGTAGCCGTTGTTGGTTGGCGACGTTGGCAACGTGCTCTTAGCAATTGATGGTCCTGCGGGATCGGGGAAAACTACACTTGCTGGAAAGCTTCAAAGTGAGTATCAACAATCTTCCACGGTGCAAGTTATTCACATGGACGATCTCTATAACGGCTGGGAAGATGCTTTATCCGATGAGCTTACTTTGAAGCTTTCAGAAATTGTTCAATCTCATAAAGCCGGCAAGAATTTCTACATAAAAAGATTCAATTGGGCCATGATGGAATTTGGTGAGGCAGAGTTAATTCCACCAGCAGAGGTACTCATTCTTGAGGGCGTTGGTGCCGCTCAAAAGATAGTCCGAGATGCAGGTGCAAAGACTTACTGGATAGAAGTCGCACCAGAAATCGGACTCCAACGCGTGTTAGATCGAGATGGACGCCACCTTAGAGATTTAATGCTCATTTGGCAGAGTTACCAAGATGCGCACTTTAAGTTGGATAAAACAGCCGAAAATTGTGATGTGAAACTTACTTCATAACCTTTTTGGGCGCGCCAGATGAGGACCTACCACGCAGGTTCCATAAAATCGCCACATGTCTGATCTGACCGGTGAACTCATTGACGGTCGCTATCAATTATTGCGTCAGGTAGCCAATGGCGGGATGGCCGCAATTTATGAGGCGCTCGATACTCGCTTAGATCGTAAAGTTGCAGTAAAGATTATGCACTCACATCTGGCACAAGATGATGCCTATGTTTCACGTTTTATTCGCGAAGCAAAAGCGGCGGCGGCGCTTTCACATCCCAACATCGTGGCTGTACAAGATCAAGGCTGGAACCAAAATGGAGTTCCCGCTGTCTTCTTAGTGATGGAGCTTATAGAAGGCCATACATTACGAGAGTATTTGAATGAACGTGGAAGATTCGAAATCAAGGATGCAATGAACTACTTAACTCCGATTTTAAGTGCACTATCTGCAGCGCATGCATTAGGAATCGTTCACCGTGATGTAAAGCCGGAAAACATAATGATCTCGAATGAAGGCAGAGTTAAAGTTGCTGATTTTGGTTTGGCAAGAGGCGAAATTATTGGATCAACAATGACAGCTGAATCCAGTGTGATTTTAGGAAGCGTCTCCTATCTCTCTCCAGAACAGGTCCAAAGGGGAATCGCTGATTCTCGAAGTGATGTCTATGCGGCTGGAATTGTTGCCTACGAAATGTTGATTGGTGATAAACCTTTCACCGCCGACTCCCCTATACAGATTGCTTATATGCACGTTAATGAAGAAGTTCCTCGTCTTCGCAGTAAGCGCAAAGAGATTCCGCAGGGTTTGGATGACTTAATTGCTAGAGCAACTTCAAAGAACCCAGATAATCGACCTCGCACTGCATCTGAGTTTTTAGATGAACTCGCGCAAATTCAAGTTGATTTAGATCCGAAGAAAAATCAAATGTCACTTGGTTTAGATCTGCCTGTCGAGCCGATTCGTGAGAAAACCCAAAAGAAAGAAGCTACTAAATCTGAACCATCTGTTGAAGTAGAAAAAAAAGAGACTACTCGTCAACTTAGGCGAAAAGAAGAAAAGAAGAAGAGAGCAAGCAAACGTGTTCGTAGGAATCGTAAGGTTGCTCTATTTTTTGCAGTCGCAGTTGGTGTAGCAGGTTGGTGGAGTTTGGTTGGTCCGGGTTCGCAAGTTGTAGTTCCATCAACGGTCGGAGCAACATATGAAGAAGCAGTATCGATTCTGCAGCCGCTAGGACTAACAGCGACCGTGATCGAAAGCAGATTCGATGAAGAAATTGCCAAAGGTAGAGTTATCGAATCAAACCCAGCCGGAGGCGGAAAAGTTCAGGCCAGTGGCAGTGTTAGTTTTATCGTATCCAAGGGACCAGAGCGATACACGATTCCAAAAACAACAGGATTAACTGTTTTGGCCGCCCAAAATGCCATCTTGAAGTATCCAATTGAAATTCTCCCAGTTAAAGAAGTCTTTAGCAGTGAAATCCCCAAAGGCTTTGTGATTGAAACTCTTCCGAAGTCAGGAACATCAGTAAAGCGAGATACGCAGATTGAAATAATTGTCTCCAAAGGAATTGAGCAGATTGCCTTGGCCTCTTATCTCGGTAAGAGTGGAGAGCAAGCCCTTAATGAATTAACTGAGGCTGGTTTTGATGTCCAACCTACATATGCATACAGCGAGAATGTCTTAGAGCTTGCAGTCATTTCACAAAGCCCCGCCGGTGGTTCGGCACTAAATAAGGGAGCAAAAGTTTCTATCGTTATTTCAAAGGGGCCTCGCTACACGTTTATTCCTGAAACCATTATTGCAATGGAATCTGTTGCAGCTCAAAATCTCCTTAAATCTCTTGGTCTAAAGCCAAAAGTAGTTTCGACAGGAAAAAATAAGGTTAAGTATGTTATCTCCGTCTCTCCTGTTAAGAAAACAAAAGTTGAACGTGGCAGCACAGTAACGATTAAAGTACAGTAGTTGAATGTCCAAGCCAACTAATAAGCCGCGAATCGGTGCGCATACTCCTACAACCGGCGGAATGGCTAAGCGTTCTATTGATTATGCCAAAGAGATTGGCGCAGAGGCGATTCAAGTCTTTGCTTCAAGTCCTCGTATGTGGGCAATGCCTGCAGCAAAACCTGAACTTGATGAAGCATTCAAAATCAAGGCAGCAGCAATGGATCTTGAAACCTATGTGCATGCACCATTTCTTATCAACTTAGGTTCTCCAACTGTTGCAACCTATGAAAACTCATTAGCTTCAACGGCTTACTCACTTAAAAGAGGCTACGAAATCGGTGCTCTTGGAGTAGTGATTCACACTGGCTCAGCAGTTGATGTCACCCACGTTGATCAGGCATGGAAACAGATTCATGAGGGCATGATGCCAATTCTGAATGCATTAGATGACTCATCACCATTTCTATTACTTGAACCCACTGCAGGACAAGGTCAATCATTAGTTAAGAAATTAGATGATTTAGAGATGTACCTCAAGGCACTTGAGTACCACCCAAAAGTTGGTATTTGCCTTGATACCTGCCACGTATTTGCAGCTGGCCACGATATTGCGACCAAAGGTGGAATGACTGCAACTATAGATCTTTTAGTAGAAATCGCTGGAATTGAGCGATTTAAACTTGTCCACGCAAATGATTCCATGGATATATGCGGAGCGTTAAAAGATAGACATCAAAACATTGGTGATGGACATATTGGAATAGATCCCTTCAAAGAACTACTTAAACATCCTGCTGTAGCAAACGCACCACTCATTTTAGAAACACCAGGCTTAGAGCCAGCCCACAAAAAAGAAGTCGCACTTCTCAAGAAGCTTCGTGGATAATGACTGTTCGCCATCAACTTCAGTTAAAACTTGCCCCATGGGCACTACTTGGGGTTGCAGCGGCTTGGGGTCTTGCATTTGTCGTAATGAAAGATGCAATTGAGCGACAGAGTGTCAATAATTTTTTATTCACTCGTTTTTCTTTAGCAGTTCTGGTGATGGTCGCAATTAGACCTCAGGTCCTACGTAAGTTCGATAAAGAACTGTTACTGCGCGCGGGATTGGCTGGAATCTTTTTGGGCTTTGGATATATTTTTCAAACTCTAGGACTTGAACGAACTGGTGCTGCAATAACTGGTTTTATTACTGGCCTCTACGTTGTGGTTACTCCGCTATTGGCATCTGTAATTTTGAAAGAGCGAATTAGCAAATTTGTCTGGTTCTGTATCTTCATAGCCACAATAGGGCTAGCTTTGTTGTCGGTACAGGGTTTTTCTGTTGGATTCGGTGAGATGCTAGTTCTAATCAGTGCGATATTTTTTGCCGCACATATCATTGCACTTAGTAAATGGTCACCAGGTCGAGATGTATATGCGATGACCGTTGTACAACTAACAGTCTGCGCATTGATGGCGGGTATCGCTTCCATCCCGGAGGGATATGCCCCACCACCGGATAGAGGTGTTTGGGCTGTTGTTGTATTTACAGCTGTCTTTGCTACAGCGGTGGCTTTCATTATCCAGACTTGGTCTCAAGCTCACATTAGCGCAACAAAAGTTGCTGTGATCCTAACAATGGAAGTGGTATTTGCTGCATTGTTTGCTGTCATATTCGGCGGAGAGGTATTGACACTTCAAGTTCTCCTTGGCGGATTTTTAGTACTTCTAGCCATGTATTTGATTGTGTTAAAGGAAGAGAAGTAACCTTGCAAAATGACTATCGACCTTAGAAGTGACACCGTAACCAAACCATCTGCAGGTATGCGAGATGCAATTGCTGCGGCTCCAGTTGGTGATGATGTTTATGGGGATGATCCAACGGTTAACTCCTTAGAAGAGCGCGTCGCCGAAATGTTTGGCAAAGAAGCTGCGCTATTTGCCCCCACTGGCTCCCTTGCAAACCAACTAGCTATTCGAATGTTGGTTGCACCAGGCGAAGAGTTGATTGCCGAGACAAATAGCCACATTGTGCGTGCCGAACTCGGTGCTGCCGCAGTTTTTAGTGGAATTACAACTCGAACTTTTCCATCTAAAAGTGGATCCCTTGTAGCTATGGATGCACTTAATATTGCACGTCCAAATAGTGGGCCTTATCTTGTGTCAACAACTGCAATCGCGGTAGAAAATACTCATAATTTTGGTGGTGGAACGATTCAGGCGATCTCAGAGATTAAAAAACTCCGTCAAGGTGCAGATGAGATGGGAATAGCCCTTCATTTAGATGGGGCAAGAATTTGGAATGCGCACATAGCATCTGGAACTCCACTTCTGGAATATGGCAAATACTTTGACACAATTAGCATCTGTCTTTCAAAAGGCTTAGGCGCACCTATCGGCTCGCTTATGCTCTCAACTAAAGAAATCATCACTAAAGCACGTGTGTGGAGAAAACGCTATGGAGGCGGGATGCGCCAAGTTGGTTTAATAGCAGCTGGTGGTCATTTTGCTTTGGACAATAATATCAGCCGACTTTCACTGGATCACGAACGTGCAAAAGAATTAGCCCTAGCCATCGAAAAAATAGATTCCTCCTTGATCGAGGCATCAACAGTTGAAACAAATATCGTTGGAATTGATTTAACTGCACTATCTATTTCAGCTGCAGAATTAGCGGTTCGATGCAAAGAAGCTGGATTATTAATCAGTGCATTAGGCCCTAAATATGTACGTCTTGTTACTCATTTAGATTTTGACGACGTCCAGTGCCAACAGGCTATTGAAATTTTAAAGAAAACCCTCGTGGCTTAAAAGCCATCTCTTCTTTTCAACTCCATAGGCGTAATTTCCTAAAGCGCCACCCGTTTTAACAATACGATGACATGGAACGATCAACATGATTGCATTGTTTGCACATGCCGTTCCGGCCGCACGCACAGCATTTGGTGATCCAGCTTTGGCTGCAAGTTCAGAATAGGTCCAGGTCTTTCCAACGGTAATTCTTCGCATCGCTTTCCAAGCCGATTGAGAGAAAGAAGCCCCTGATTGTCGTACCTGAATCCCATTGAGCGCCGTTAAGTCTCCGTCAAAGTAGTCCTGTACCAATTCAGAGATTACAGGAATTGATTTAACAGTCTTTGAATCCTTGCCAGCAGAAAGAGCTGCAACTGTTGAAAGATTGGCACCTATCAGAATTTGATCATCAGCCAAAAGATTGAGAACTCCAATTGGAGTCTTGTGTGATGAAATTAGAAAAGGCACGCGCCTAAGTTAGCGATCGCGCAACATTTCAGCAACTAAAAATGCAAGCTCTAACGATTGGGAGTGGTTTAGTCGAGGATCGCAGGCTGTTTCATAGCGTGATGCTAAATCATCGTGTGAAATCTCTTCTCCCCCGCCGACGCACTCTGTAACATCATCTCCCGTTAGTTCAATATGAACCCCACCAGGATGAGTTCCGAGTGCTTTATGAACTTCAAAAAATCCCTTTACTTCATCCATAACATCATCAAAGCTTCGAGTCTTATATCCAGTTGGTGCTTCGTAGGTATTTCCATGCATGGGATCACAGACCCATAAAACTTTCGCTCCAGATTTTGTAACCCCGTCTACTAGCGCAGGAAGTACTTCGCGAATCTTGCCCGCTCCCATGCGAGTTATAAATGTTATTCGACCTGGCTCGCGATTTGGATCTAACTTATCAATCAGTGCCAAGGCATCTTCGACTGTTGATTTTGGACCCAACTTGATTCCTATTGGATTTCGAACCTTAGATGCGAAATCTACATGTGCACCATCTAATTGACGCGTGCGCTCTCCAATCCAAATGAAATGGCCCGAAACATCGTATGCGTTACCCGTGCGTGAATCGATTCGAGTCAACGCCTTTTCATACTCCATGATCAATGCTTCATGACTTGAAAAGAAATCAACTGATTTAAAACTCTCTGGATCTACTCCAGCAGATTTCATAAATGACAGCGCTCGACCAATTTCATTTGCCATCTGTTCATACCGGTCACCAACCTTTGAGTCACGAATAAAACCTTTATTCCACTCGTGAACTTGGCGAAGATCTGCAAATCCTCCTTGAGTAAATGCCCGCACCAAGTTAAGAGTTGCAGCAGAAGTGTTGTAAACACGAACTAACCGTTGAGGATCCGGAGTACGTGAAGCTTCCGTAAATTCAATGTCATTTACAGCATCTCCGCGGTAGGCAGGAAGTGTCACTTCACCTCGAGTTTCAAAATCACTGGAACGAGGCTTAGCAAACTGCCCAGCCATACGCCCCACCTTGATTACTGGAAGACTGGAGTAATACTGTAGAACTGCTGCCATCTGTAAAATTGTTTTTATTCGGT
>CAIUSQ010000119.1 GCA_903901905.1 uncultured Actinomycetes bacterium | reverse complement strand
TTAAACGTTCTGCGGCATAATCGCTGAATTTATCTCGGCCCAAGCTAACGCGACCAAATCCCAATGAACCAAATGGTGGTGTGTGCTTATTCATTACTTGAAGACCAGAATTATCTGTTAGGGCTAGCGCGCCCATATCTGCAGCGAAATTCGCAACTGTGTAAGCCTGCAATCCGTCTTGAACGTTTTCATCCGTCATCCAAGTGGAAAGGCTTGCTGAAACTGCCTTGTAAACATCTGGTTGATCATCGAAGGTAACTTTGGAGTTCTCTCGACCAATAACATAATTAAAGCGCGGACCTATATGAACCTTTGGATCTGATCCTAGACCTGGAATATTTATTCCCATTTTCTTATAAAGCGCTTGAGTGCTTTCAGAAAGATCGTTGGTCCACATACCTGCCATTGATTCTGACATGGCATATAAAGCATTAGGAGCGATCACATCGGTATTGCCAACACTTTTGAAAACATCTGGTGCGTAAAGGATTGAAAATATTGAATGGATCCAGTCTGCATTTCGATTTGCAAATTTAATCGCTTCGGTTACTTCCATATACTGGCCAGCACCAGATCCGCCGGCGATAGAAGAAATTACAATTACAATCGGACGTGGTTCTCCAGCTGCGGGCTTTGCTCCAAGCTTTCTTCCTAGAGTATCTAACTGACCGATAGCGCCTTCAGAAGTCATCCTGCTAAATGCTGTAGACACTGCGCTGCTCACATCATTGAACTTTGCAAGAACTAGTGTTCGACCTACTCCTCTAAACTTTCCTGCACCAATTCCTACTTGGACTTGAACATCTTTATCGGAAGGCATTGGGCGCTCTATATCGGCACGGTGTTCACTTGGGATATTTGCCATTACTGCACCGAAAGCTTGCTTATATGTTGTTCCGGGAGCGACTAAGCCAAAATAATTTTCAGAAGGTAGGAATGGTGCTGGGAAAGCGGCACCATCTTGGCTAACTGGGCTATCAACGTGAAGCATCTGCCAGGCATTCGGCCATCCATCTCGCCAGTCTTCTTGTTGCAAACGCAGTTCTAGAGCACGTCGGATTGCGCGGAGAGTTTTTCCGCCTGATCCACCAACTCCTACTAGTAAGAATGGTTGCAACATGAGTATTCCCTTTCGATTAGCTGAACTGAACTATACATTTTTCTGCTATCCCCGACTCGGTGGAGGCGGAGGAGGCGGGGCCATTCCAGGCGGAGGAGGAGGCGGTGGCGCCATACCTGGAGGCAGCGGAATCGCTGTGTAGGCGGCAACTGGATCATTCGCAATCACTGCATCAGTTTTCTTGGCACGACCACTTAATGGTGTGGCCGAAAGTGCAACTACGCGCTCCCAAATTCCACCCATCTTGGTAATTTTCTCAACGCGTTCACGGTTTTGATCAACAAATCCAGGTCGCATTCTCTTATAAACAACCAATGTTGCAGGGATAGATGACCTGCTTGAAATTGACTTCAAATCTGTCTCTTTGATAATTATGGCCCAGTACTCGCCCATATCGGCATTCACTGGTGCAATCTCTCCTGATGCAAATCGCTTACGTGCAATTACGGCAGCCCTTGCCATGGTGATTATCCTTGCACCTTGGGCAACTTCGACTTCAAACCATGGTTCCGCCAGCGGTATTGGTGACAAGCGCAAACGAATCTCACCGTTGCTCTGTTCCTTATAGTTGCGCGAATCTTTTTGTAGAGGGATCGGCTTGAAGTGATCTACCGTACCCACAAGTTTGGATCCATCTCTATTCAGAAGTCCTTTACTTGCATCAATAATTATTGGGAAGTTGTGGCGCTGCATTCCAGGACCAAAAGAAAGTCTCGAAGTCAACCAATACATCAAGTAGATAAGCCCCAGAGGAATCAGAATTCCAAGTAGTAATAGAAGAATCGTTACAAGTCCTTGACCGAGTCTGCTTACTGTTGATTCAAATTGAATAGAATCCAAAACCTGAATTTCTTGGCCAGGTTTTGCATCAGAAAGATACCGAACCGGTAACTCAGCGATTACAACACTATCTGCTTGCGTGGGATTTTTAACTGAAATCTCAATCTTTTGAGTCCCGCCTTCGGTAACACGGACGCAGCCGTCAGCTGGCAGTTCTGATAATGTCCAAGAGTAATTGCCGGCTCTGCTTACGCTGTCTTGAACTATTTTTATACCAAATCCAGAATCGAGATTAAAGCAAGCTGCACCAGAACCGCGCACTGGACCTTCAATGACGATAGTTCCA
>CAIUSQ010000118.1 GCA_903901905.1 uncultured Actinomycetes bacterium | reverse complement strand
TTGTTACTACTCCGCCATGATCTTCACCATCTGGTATTTGATCAGCATCTGCAACAAGAGATACATCTTCTAAAAATCCAACAAGTGAAATCTCTTCTCCTTCTTCTACTTCACCCTGTTCATACTCAGTTGCTACTGCAATTAATTCCTCTAAGTTTTCTACTCTTACCTCATCTTGTGGATCTTTGCTCTGGCTTAATTCAGTCAACAACCCAGATTGCTCCAGAACTGCTTGGGCAATAACAGAGGGCCTAGTTTTTGCCTCAACCAAAGTTTGGAGTGATTGAATTAATTTAACAAAATCAATCAGTGATACTGAAGATCGTTGTGCTAACTCACTATTTTTTTCTACCTCACAAAGTGACTGCCAAAATGTTAAGTTGTTCGCTTGTGAATAAAGATCAAGCTGATCAAGTGCGCGGTCGCCAATTCCTCGTTTTGGCGTATTAATAATCCTTCGCATCGAGACCTCATCATTTGGATTAACGATTACTCGAAGATAAGCCAGAAAATCTTTTATCTCTTTACGCTCATAAAATCTAACCCCGCCAACAACTTTGTATGGAATACCAACCCGCATAAAGACCTCTTCGAAAACACGAGATTGGGCGTTAGTGCGATAAAAAATAGCGGTATCACCAGGATTAGATTTTCCTAAACCACGAAGTCGGCCAATTTCTCTGACCACAAAATCTGCTTCATCATGCTCACTTTCAGCAACATGACCGGTGATTATTTCGCCAGTACCAGCATCTGACCATAAGTTTTTTTCTTTTCGGCCATCATTATTTGAAATCACTGCATTTGCCGCATTTAAAATATTTTGGGTGGAGCGATAATTTTGTTCTAATAAAATTGTTTTGGCACTTGGATAATCAGCTTCAAACTGCAAGATATTGCGAATATTTGCGCCACGAAAAGCATAGATAGATTGATCAGCATCACCAACCACGCAAAGTTCAGCAACTGGCATGCCATCCCGCTCACTTCCGACCAGCTCTTTAATCAATACATACTGGGCATGATTTGTGTCTTGATACTCATCTACCAAAATATGCTTAAAGCGAGAGCGATACTTAGCCTTTACCTCTGGCTGTCTTTGTAATACCTCAACTGTTTTGGCAATTAGATCATCAAAATCCATTGAGTTAGCACCTGTTAATCGCTTTTGATAAATTGCAAAAACCTGTGCCACGATCTCTTGGAATTGATCTTTGGCTTGATTTACATAATCTGCTGGACCCATTAACTCATTTTTTGCTTGTGAGATTAATGATGCAACTGCCCGGGGGGCATATCGCTTCGCATCTAAATTCATATCCCGCATAACTAATGTAATTAATCGAAGTGAATCACTTTGATCATAAATTGTGAAAGAGTTTGTGTAGCCGAGTAAAGATGCTTCTTTGCGCAAAATACGAACACAGGCAGAGTGAAAAGTTGATACCCACATCATCTTGGCGCGATCGCCTACTAATTCAGCAACTCGCTCCTTCATTTCACCAGCTGCTTTATTTGTGAAGGTAATTGCTAAAACCTCATATGGTGAGACATTTCGCTCAGCTAGTAGGTAGGCAATTCTTCTAGTTAAAACTCTAGTTTTGCCAGAACCAGCACCAGCCACAACAAGCAATGGCGTGCCCTCGTGTTTAACCGCGGCTAATTGCTGCGGATTTAAACCTTCGGTTAATGCGGTCATATTGGCAAGTCTATCGGTGGGTTAGACAGTGGTAATTGCTGAGGTAATGTTGGCACCAATGGAGCCAATAGAAGATAGCCAGATAGAGCGAGTATTAGTTGTAACTGCGCACCCAGATGATTGTGACTTTGGTGCTGCTGGAACTATTGCGCTTTGGACTGCAAAAGGAATAAAGGTTTCATATTGCATCTGCACT
>CAIUSQ010000117.1 GCA_903901905.1 uncultured Actinomycetes bacterium | reverse complement strand
TTGAAGGTGAGATTTTATTTATAGATGAAATCCATCGCTTGCCCAGGCCGGCCGAAGAGCTTCTTTATTTGGCGATGGAAGATTTTAGAGTCGACGTAATTGTTGGCAAGGGTCCTGGAGCAACTGCTATTCCTTTACAGTTGCCACACTTCACTTTAGTGGGAGCTACGACTCGAGCAGGACTATTACCTAGCCCGTTACGTGATCGTTTTGGTTTTACTGCCTACCTAGATTTTTATGAAGAAATCGATATTGCGCAAGTAATTACTCGAAGCGCAGAGCTTCTAAAAATTGAAATCGATAAAGAGGCTGTCAATGAGGTTGCCGGAAGATCTCGTGGGACTCCGCGAATTGCAAACCGTTTACTTCGCCGTGTTCGAGATTTCGCGCAAGTTAAGGGGAGTAAAAAAATCTCCCTTTCTGATTCTCAGGCAGCTTTAGAGATGTATGAAGTTGACGAGCTCGGTCTTGACCGACTCGATCGCGCCGTTCTAGTTGCTTTAATAGAAAGGTTTAATGGTGGTCCGGTGGGTCTTTCCACTCTGGCCATAGCCGTAGGCGAGGAGATTGAAACGGTTGAATCTGTCGCCGAACCTTTTTTGGTCCGCAATGGTTTTATGGCCAGAACTCCACGTGGTCGAGTGGCAACTTCTCAGGGTTGGCTTCATCTTGGACGAACTCCACCTGCTGAGATTTCCACGCTTTTCGACTTACCTGCCCCTGACGCCTAGACTCTGCGCTTATGTCTACTACAAATAAACCTATAAAGACGACTAGCCGGCCAGTTAGAACCTTAGCTATTTTGGCGCTGGTTTTAGTAGCAATGACGGGTCTTGTTTTTGTTCAGGGTGCGAAGTCAGTCAAACTAGGTCTTGATCTACGTGGCGGTACTTCTGTAACCCTTCAACCGCGAATCGCACCTGGCGAAGAAGGAAGCATTACCAACGAAGCCATTGATCAAGCGGTTGCAATTATTCGCCAACGAGTTAACTCACTCGGCGTTGCAGAATCTGAAGTTGCAGCGCAAGGTACTGGAACAAGCCGACAGATTGTTATCTCTGTTCCTGGAGAAACGGGTCGACGTGTAGTTGATTTAGTAGGTCAAACTGCAGAGCTTCGTTTCCGTCAAGTATTGGCTACAGGAGCTGGTGCATCTTCAGTTGTAGATCCAGCTGCAACACCAGTTGCAGGTGTAACTCCAGAGGTTAATGCACAGTTTGCTTCTTTTGATTGCACATTACCGGAAAATCGTCAGGGAACAGGTACAGATCTACCATCCCAAACAATTGTTGCCTGTGATCGTGCCGGCCTAACGAAATATATTCTTGGACCAGCAGAAGTTTTAGGACGTCAAATTTCAGAGGCTTCTGCGGGCCTGGATACACAATCTGGAAGTGCATGGTTTGTTAGTTTAACTTTTAACAGTGAAGGAACTTCAGCATTTGCAGCTGTGACATCTCGTGTTACTTCACTGCCTGAACCGAACAATCAGTTGGCTATCGTTTTAGATGGTTTGGTTGTTTCCGCCCCACGTATTAATGAAGCGATTCCCTCAGGAACTGCGCAAATTACTGGAAGTTTTACTCAATTAGAGGCTAAAGACCTTGCAAATGTGTTGAAGTATGGAGCGCTACCACTAGCATTTGATCGCGGTGAGGTACAACAGGTATCTCCAACATTAGGTGCCGATCAACTAGATGCAGGTTTGATTGCTGGAGCTTTAGGTTTGGCACTTGTAGTTATTTTCACACTTGCCTATTACAGAGTATTGGGGTTTGTAACTGTTGGATCATTGGCCATAGCAGGATCAATGCTTTACTTGTTGTTCCTGCTACTTGGTGAATGGATTGGATTTACTCTAACTCTTGCAGGTATTGCCGGCGCAATTGTTGCGATCGGTGTCACAGCCGACTCTTTCATTGTCTATTTTGAACGTGTGCGAGATGAGATGCGCGAGGGGCGCTCCCTACGAACGGCTGTTGAAACTGGCTGGATCAGAGCGCGCCGCACGATTCTGATTGCAGACTTTGTATCTCTCATAGCCGCAGTTTTGCTTTATTTCTTCGCAGTAGGAGGTGTAAGAGGTTTCGCCTTTACTCTTGGACTGACAACTGTTATTGACCTCATCGTGATTTTTGTCTTCACAAAACCTGCATTGGTGCTTGTTTCACGATTGAAATTCTTTAATTCCGGTCATCGTTTATCCGGCTTCTCGAGCAAGAGTCTCGGTATGCCAACTACGAAGGAGGCATA
>CAIUSQ010000116.1 GCA_903901905.1 uncultured Actinomycetes bacterium | reverse complement strand
GTTGGCCCTAGATCAAGCATCTTCTCTGGATGAAAATCAATCTCGGCTTCTGGTGAACCGTTTATTGTTCTTGGAAACCAAGTATGCAATCCCACCCACGCTGGAAGATCTACTCCATTTGCGATGTATGAAAGTTCGTATGTAAATGAATCACCATAGACAACTACTTTTTGCTCAACTCGTGAACCTTCATATGGTGCAACTAAATCAATTGATGCTACTCCAGGTGCAATCTCGCGCCACGGTTTATCAAAAGCTAATCCATGAATTGCATGCGGTCCTAAAACATCAGTTCTTAACTGCAAAGTACTTCCATCACTTGCTTTCAACATTCCATCTAATATCCGCCCGGCCCAAGGTGCCATCGGATACCAACCCCACGACAACCAACCTTCACGTCTTTGGATCGCAAACTCTGTCCCATTCCATTTCACCGATGACAAGCGGGCTCCATGATCAAGATCAACTTCAATAGATAATGCTCCATTTTCAACTAACAATTTTGCCTCTTTCCTCAAATGGAGAATATAATGAAGAAATTCTATCTTTTTTGTCCCATTTTAGACAGGATGCCAACATTAAGAATTGTAATCTTAAAGTATTGAATATGTGTACCACCATTGACAGGGGTGGTGCTGAGATTCAATTATTGGCCTGGGTAAAAGAGTTACAGAAAAGTGGATGTGAGATAGTTACAGTTCCACTAAAAGGCAGTAATGAATTAGTGGATGAATTTTCTTCTGGAAATTTAAAGGTGGATCTGAGTTTATTTAAGAAAAACTTATTCATTCAGCACTTTAAATTTAGAAAAATGGTAGCTTCTTCAGAGTTTGATGTTATTTTACTAAATTTATACCGTTCCGAATGGTTAAATCTGTTTGCAAATTTTAACAAAGGGAAGATTATTGGAATACGCCATAGTGCTGATAAATTTATTCGACTACTTCCAAATTTTGTTTCATCATACTTGGCAAGATTATCCACAACTAAGCAAGAGAAGACAATATTTATAAGTAAGGGTTTGCTTGATTGGCAACTAGAAAGGAGGGAAGTATCTTTAAATGCTAATCCCAAGATAGTCCATTATGGAATAAAGGAAAATGGAACAGATATTCACCGATTAAAATCAAATTCAAACTCTTCTCTGACTATTGGATGTGCTGGAAGATTAGTTTCAGGAAAGGATGTAAAGACCTTAATTAAGTCGGTCGAGGAAATCACTTCAAGTGGCCAAAATTTACATTTGCTGATAGCTGGAGATGGACCTGAAAGAGGAAATCTAGAGAAATTGGTACTTAGATTAGAACTCAAACCTAATGTAAAGTTTCTTGGAAGAATTAGTGACATGAATCATTTCTTCGATCAAATCGACCTATTTGTACATCCTTCAGTCCGAGAGGGATTTGGACTAGTAGTTCTTGAAGCTATGTCTCGCGGTATACCTGTAATTGCCGCGGATAACACATCTTTACCGGAATTGGTAAATAGTGGATTCAATGGTTTTTTATTTAAGACAGGGAGTTTTGAAGACCTTGCCACCAAGATTCGCTCACTATACGATGATAAATTAAGGCGTGAGATGGGGGCCAACGGTCTGCAAAGGGCTCGAGGAGAATTCAGTATTGAACATTCTTCCCTGAATTTGTTGAGTATTATGCAGGAACTGTCACTTCCCAATGTCAACCGATATAAGTAGTAAGAGATGCGGGTACTTTGTCAGTATTAGTCACCGGAGCAGCTGGATTTATCGGCGCCCACACCGCCCGTGCTCTGAAATTAGCCGGCGAAGAGATTGTTGCTATTGATTCATTTTCAAATTATTACTCAACAGAGTTAAAAGATCTCCGAGTCGAAAATCTGCTAGCCCCTCTTGGCGTCAAAGTAGAAAAATGT
>CAIUSQ010000115.1 GCA_903901905.1 uncultured Actinomycetes bacterium | reverse complement strand
TTGAAAAATACTGTTCCTCGTCTCTCTTACAGCGACGGGTCAGATAACTTGCCAAATGATGGAACTCCTTACAAATACGGCGCGGTCCTAACCGAATGGTTGGTGGGAAAAATCGGCTTCAAGGGTGTCGTGGAAATGATGAGAGATATTGAAAGCCTTGGTTGGAAGAAATCTTTTGAAAGACAACTTGGTAAACCTCAGGAGTCATTCCTCGATGAAATGGCTGATTATCTTCATACTGAATATGAGATCTCGCAAACAAATGGTTCTTGGCTCAACCTGCCTCAGTGTAAAAATCTTGACGCCACTCGCTGGCTGCCTGAGGCCAAAAAAGGTGTTTGCTTTTCTGGATAATTAAGAGTTAGCGGAAAATTTAGCGAGCGGTGTGTCCTCCATCTACCACAAGCACTGTACCTGTCACCATGCTTGACGCTTCTGATGCCAAGTAAATTATCGATCCCACGATCTCTTCCGGTTCTCCCAATCTGCCCATAGGAATATTCGCCTTGAAGAATGCCTCACCTTCTGGGTTCTCTTTGATAGAAGCCACAATAAGTGGAGTTCGAAAATGTGTCGGAGCAATTGCATTTACACGCACGCCTTGAGTGGCCCATTCAATGGCTAAAGTACGCATCAGAGCATGGATCGCACCTTTGCTCGCAGAGTAATTTGCATTTCCGTTCGGTAACCCGACCAATGCTGCAATCGATGAAATAAAAATAATTGAACCCTTGGTGTTTGTCGTAATCATGGCTCGACCAGTTGCTTGTGCCAAGTTCCATGCTCCATTGAGGTTGACATCAATCACGTCTTGCCAATTTTGACTTGTCATCTCAATCGCTGGGCTTCGGCGTCCAATCCCAGCAGATGCAATAACGATTTGTGGAGTTCCAAATTTCGCGATTACTTCTTGCACACATTTTTCAACAGTGTCGGCATCACGGGTATCTGCAACCAAGGTAATGGCGCGTCCACCTGCAGAAGTTATGAGTTTGGTTGTCTCTTCGGCAGCTTTTTCGGTGATATCGAGAACTCCAACACTTGCTCCGCGCTCTGCTAGTGCAAGTGCGATTGTGCGACCAAAACCACTTCCTGCCCCGGAAATGATGGCAACTTTTCCAGCAACCGAGAAAAGTGGATCGGGAGCTAAAGTCATCCGATTTTTCCGCGCTCGAAGATAAAACACGTCCTTGCCATTGTTGTACTCCTTAGTGAGGCAGTGGTGACAACTTAGGTGGGAGTTATTGAATTGTCCAGTCATTGGTACGCACGTGAGATGGCCTCACCTTCAGTCGCGCTGGGCCACATATTTTTGATAGTCATAATCCTGCAAAATTGCTAGCCTTCATATCATGAGACTAGAAAGCGTGATCGGGTTAGCGTGAACGAAACGAAAACCGCATTAGTAACGGGAGCTTCACGTGGAATTGGTTTTGGGGTTGCCTTGCGATTGGCGCAAGAAGGAATTAAAACCGCGATTGTTGGGCGAGATCAGAAAAGAATTGAGCAAGCTGCTAAAAAGATTACTGAAATTTCTGGCACACAAACCCTCGCGATCGCTGGCGATGTTTCCTCTTGGAGTGATTGTGTAAGCGCTGTTGAACAGGTGGTGCAAAAGTTTGGTTCTATTGACGTTCTTGTTCCCAATGCCGGAATAGGAATTATTGGCTCCGTTGAGGAATCAGATCCTGCCGACTGGGCACACATGATGGAAGTTAATTACTTGGGAACTGCGCATATTGTGAAGGCAGCTTTACCAACTATGAAAAAGCAAGGTGCAGGAGATGTCATCGCGATAGTTTCTGCTGGTGGCACGAAGGGATATCCAGAATGGTCCGGATATTGCGCAACCAAATGGGCCGTGATGGGGTTCATGGATAGTTTCGCACAAGAAGTAATTGCGCATGGGATTCGAGCCACGACTTTGTGCCCCGGTGGAGTGGACACATTTTTCTGGGATGATCTCAATAAGGATATTAATAGATCAGGTTCAGAAGGAAGAAGTAAGTTGATGGCCCCAGCAGATGTTGCTGAGTTAGTCGTACTTCAAGTTAATTTACCCAGGAATGTAATGATGAAATCCGCATTGTTTTTTCCAACTAGCGAATGGCACTAGTTTTTCACTTAGAGAAATGAGGCAAAGATGACTACTTACGAGGCAATTCCTATTCCAGGTTCAAAATGTGATTTGGGCGAGGGAACACTTTGGGACGAGAGAAGTAATCGTTTTGTGTGGCTAGATGTATTTGATGGTTTTGTAAAAACTTATGATCCAACTAGTGGTGACATTAAAGAGTATGCCTACAAATCAATGGTGACATATGTTGGTAAACGAGCTTCCGGTGGATATGTTTTAGCTTTGGGCGACGCAATCGCTCTCACAGATGGAAATTTTAAGATTGAGCGAGAAATTCCATTGGGACTTGATCTCAAGGTAGTGAGAACAAACGATGGGAATATTGATCCATCTGGTTGTCTGTGGGTCGGTGGTGCAGAAAGTATTCCGGGAAGTGCAACCGGTGATTTATTCAAGATCGACGGAGATTTTAATAAGAGCATTCATCGAAGAAATATTCACATAGCTAATGGTATTGATTGGTCAATCGACCGAAAAATGATGTTTTACATTGATTCTGCGACACGTGAAATTTCTCGCTATAAATTCGATTCAGAAAAAAATGAGATTGTGAGTGAATTGACCCCAATTGATGTTAGCGACGTCACCGGACTTCCAGATGGAATGTGCACTGACAGCCTAAGTAACATTTGGGTTGCCTTCTACGGATGTGGCCAAGTCCGTAACTACTCTCCTGATGGCGAACTTCTCAACATTGTGCAAGCGCCAACAGCGCTGACCACTTGTGCCTCATTTGGCGGTAAAGATTTAAAAACCTTATTTATTACTTCAGTTAAAGATTACCGGAGCCCAGAGTTTGCCTTCGATCCCAATAATGACCCCTACGGAGGAATGTGTTTTCAGGTCGAGCTGCCCATTTCAGGCAAGTTAGATTTCTCATTTAACGCCTGATAGAAATCAGGCTCAGAACGTTCTCTTGACATAGGGCCTAGGCTAAAAACTATGAATCTGAATGGAATGCATATTTTTGTCACAGGTGGCGCTCAAGGTATTGGAGCGGCAATTGTTAAGGACGCTGCTGAACGCGGTGGACGAGTAAGTTTCGGAGATATTCAGGATGAGCTTGGTAAAGAGTATGCAAGCTCGCTGAAAAGATCTGGCTTAGATGTCTCATATGTTCACTGCAATGTAGGAAATCTTGAAAGCGTTCAACAAGCACACGAAGAAATTGTTGCTAATTACGGAATGGTAAATGGATTAGTTAATAATGCCGGCGTCAACTCGAATGCCGATCCAGTAGAGATGACTACTGAAGAGTGGGATTACTTCTTTTCAATTGACCTAAAATCTGTTTGGCACACAGCTCGCTGTGTCCTTCCAGCAATGCGAAAGGCGAAAAAGGGTTCAATCGTCAATATCGCCTCAATTCATGCTCGTATGACCTTTCCAAAATTTTTCCCATATGCTGCTGCAAAATCTGGTGTTATTGGGTTGACTCGGAATTTAGCTCTTGATGAGGGTGAACATAACATCCGAACAAACGCGGTCTCCCCGGGATACACGGAGACTCCGATACTTACCGCCTGGTTTAACTCAGTAACTCCCGAGCAGCAAAAACTTTCTTTGGATCCGCAACCTCTCAAGCGCTTTGCTCAACCTTCTGAGATTGCTCAGGTCGTCACATTTCTATTGTCGGATTCTGCAAGCTTTGTAAACGGAGCGGATTGGATCGTTGATGGAGGATTACACGCTCGCTTTGCCTAAGAAAAATCGATATCGAATTAACTCAGGGCTTTTGTAAATTACTTAGGATTTACTTACCCAAAGTTCAAGTGGCTTTCGCACGGCGAAAAGTTCTGCATACCTAGGCAGCGGCTCAATTACTTTTATCCGAGGTATCCGCTCAATCAGCTGACGAATCGCAATGCGGGCTTCAAGGCGTGCCAAAGGAGCGCCAATGCAAAAATGTATTCCGTGGCCAAAGCTGACATTGCCCGCA
>CAIUSQ010000114.1 GCA_903901905.1 uncultured Actinomycetes bacterium | reverse complement strand
TAGATCCTCATCGCCATCTGAATAAGGCCTCTGGATGCATTTGCCACCTGAGGGCAAAAATCCTTAAACAGGGGTTAAAAACGAGTTTATGAGAAGTACTTGGATTTTGAACCTATCTGATAAATACTATCTTCATGAAATGGTTACGGGCATTAGTGGCTTTGATGCTCTTAGCAACTTTTTTAGTTTTCTTAACAAACCCGGCTAAAGCCGCTTGGGTCCAATATTCTCGCAGTCCTGTTGATACTTTTAATCGCTCTGATCTGCCAGTTGAATATGACATCACTCAGATTGACTTTGCAACAGACGACGTTCAGACAGATAAGTACTTCTTTTTCTTGCAGTTTTCCAAACCAATAACCCCAAATGTATTTGCAGATGGAAAAGATTCTTGGGCTGGGGTTTTCTTGGATGTCGATAATGACGGAAAATATGATTACTCGCTACAAACAGATTCCAATGTCCCATACTCCGGCATGGTTGGACATGCATATAAATTTGTTGACCGAACTGGAGCTACACCACTCATTTCAACAAAATGCTCAGGCAATACATGGAGTAATTTAGATGCAAAAGTGTCATGGATTGGATTCAATATTTTGAAAACATGCCTTCCATTTGCAAACACTATTGGTGTTGATGGATATTCTGACCATATTTCAGGAGATAACGCTGAATATGACTTGGCCCCAGATTCTTCTTGGAAATTGAATCTAAGTTCTGGTGCGATTGCTCCTAGTGGTTCAGGTGCTGCCGGCTCTTCTACGTCACTCCCCACGATTAACGGGGGAATTGGAGAATCATTGACTTCAGCCGCAAGTCCTCCCGTGGATTTGGTTGATTTATCCGCAAAAATTGGAGTTTCGGTTGTAACTGTTTTATGTGGCAATGGCCTTGGTAGCGGTTGGTCAGCAGTTGCAGAACTAACTACGCAAATTAAATCTAGTGGGTATCAAAGCTACATTGTTACCAATCACCATGTGATTGAAGACTGCACAACTAGCCGAAACATCCAAATTGTTCTCAAGGATCAAACCAAAGTTCCAGCATATGTTTGGGCTTGGGATGCTGCAAACGATGTGGCCGCTGTTGTGACAAAAACTTTGATCCCCGGATTGAATTGGCGTGGTCCAACACCGCAGCAAGGTTGGTGGGCCGGGGTGATTGGTAGCCCATTGGGATATCCCGGTATTTTAACGACAGGAGTTGTTTCGAGTATCAACACTTCAACTTTTAAGGGCACTACAACTGCACCGATTAATCATGGTAATTCTGGGGGGCCAGTTTTTGATCGCGTTGGACGTGTTATCGGATTAGCAACAGCAAAGTATGTAGATTCAGAAGGTTTCGGGATCTTCCATGGAACACCACTATTATGTGGAAAAATTATTGCTTGTACAGGTTCGACTGATGTTTGGACAGGCAATATAACTGCTTCAGCTACGCCAACTACAAGCGCCACGGTCAACTCCTCTCCATTAGCCCTGGCTGCCATTAACGACTACAACGCACTAGTTGATAAAGCCAACAAGTATTTGCTACTAGAAGATGAATGTTTAGCAATAGGTCAAGATTTGGACCAATTGGCAGCAGACATAGTTTCTAGCACTGCCATGCACTATGCATGCGGAAATGAAGATGCAAACATCCGTGACTATTCTGCAAAAGCAAAAGATTTATTTGAAAATGCACCTGCCAATAGCGACCAAGATTATCGAAATATCTCAGCTCGATTTAGTAATTATGCGGAACAAATAGAAATCAGCGGAAAAAAAGTTATGGCAACAGTCAAGTTACTCACGGATTCACTTTCCAATTTCGCTGAATTGGGCCAACTAACAGGTAGCACCAAAGGAAAATATGAATTGGAACTTGAGAAATGGTCATCGCTTGAGGACAGATTAGATTGGATGCCGAGCAGCACAAAGAAGGTAGTTAGGAATTCATCTGCATACAAGGCAGGTATGAAGTCACGAGATAATTTGGAGATTGGATTAGATAAAATCAATTCAATTATTGAGAATTTTTCACAAATTGATACCTCATCACGAGTCACAACGGCTTTAACTTCATTCAAATTAGTGACAAAAGTTGATCTCACTGTTCCTTTAGCTAAGAATCGTGTAATAGTTGAGAAGCTAATTCCAAAATACATTTGCTATTCAGATAGCAAAGTTGTAGTTCTACCCAAAACTGGAAAATGTCCCTCTGGCACCTCAAAAACTCCAACTAATCAATAGAAACTAAGTCGAAGTACTCTTCTTTCCATAGATCCTCATCGCCATCTGGCAACAAGATTACGCGCTCAGGCTTAAGTGATTGCACAGCACCTTCATCGTGAGAAACCATGATCACTGAGCCTTGATACTCAGCAAGTGCTCCAAGGATTTCGGCGCGAGATGCTGGATCTAAGTTATTTGTTGGCTCATCAAGGAGCAATACATTTGCTGCAGAGACAACGAGAACAGCTAGAGCAAGGCGCGTTCGCTCACCACCGGAGAGAACCTTGACGGGCTTGTG
>CAIUSQ010000113.1 GCA_903901905.1 uncultured Actinomycetes bacterium | reverse complement strand
CCATCAACAAAGCTGCTGCCAAGGCGTGAACCAAGACGTTGAACAGTGTCGGCTAGTTGATCATGGGAGGTTACATATGAGACATGGTCTAAGCGCATGGGCAAATCTTGCCCTATGAATTGGGGTACTAATTACCATCAAGGCAGTTTTTTGATGCGTGAAAAAGGGCTGTCAAGGACGTTTCTGTGGCACGCATGCGCGAGGTCTACCGCAAGAGCTAATAAATTAAGGGGTTAAAACTCCATAGCCGATTGATTCGATGAAGGCTCCATATTCGGCATTGGCCTTTGCGATTGTGGCCGTGGTGGCATTAAGTGTGATTTTGTTGAACGCGTTTTTTGAAGCCAGTAACTCTCGTTTACTTGTGGAGTAATCAGTGTTGGATTTTGCTTTTGCTGCGGCCATAACGTTAAAGGCAGTAGTTGCATCGGTTTTCATCTTGGATCCACCACTGGCTTTAATGCGATCAGTGGTGATGTCATGATTTGCTCGGATTGCAGCGATCTCTCTAATCCATTTGATGCGGTTCTCGGCAAGTGCCTTCGAGTAAGTCTTTGAATTAGCCTTTATGACAGTCTTATAAATAGCTTCTGCTTCAGAAATTGCATTAGTTTGTTTTAATCGCTCAGTGTTGACTCCGGTTGAATTGTCGGTACTCATCTCCAAGCTGGTAAGTGAGTTAGCACTGACAGAGACAGAACAAGAGATTAGTGAACCAACTGTTGCAGTTGGCATATTCCATGTGGCTTTATTTGCTGCAGTTGTTACGGTAAGTGAATTCTCAGTGACACCGTTGATTTGAAGGTTGTAAGTGTATGTGGCTGTCGAAAGAGATTTGATTGAACTAGTTTCCACGACACCGTTGACTGTGTAACCAATGTTATGTGTACCTGATGTGCATATTAGTTTGCCATCCTTCATATTCATCTTTGGAGGAGTTACGGTTCTCAAAAAAGGAACTGGAGTAGGGGGAATATAGACAATAGCGGGAGCGTTAACGGTGATCGTGAATGTGCGCGTAGCAGCTGGGCTGGTCGCATTCGTTGCCGTTATCGTGTACGTAGCAGCCGATGCCGCTGTGGTTGGTGTGCCAGAAATAAGGCCAGTTGCGGTACTAAATGAAAGTCCAGGTGTATTTGAAATGGCAGGTGAAATTGAATAGCTTGCGATAGCTCCACCAGTTGAGTTAATTGTGTATCCAGAAACTGCCACACCTGTTGTGGCTGAAATGGTTGATGATGACAATGTAAATGCAGGTGCATCTATGGGTTCGTCTGCGCTGACAGTTATTGCAAATGTGCGCGTAGCCGCTTCGGCCGCGTTTGTTCCCGTAATCGTGTAAGTCTGAGAAGCCGCAATTGAGGTTGGAGTTCCTGAAATCAGGCCCGTTGAAGTGTCGAATGAAAGACCGGGTGTATTTGAAATGTCTGGGGAGATTGAATAACTTGCAATTGCCCCACCAGAATTTGTGACTGTATAACCAGAAATGGCTGTATTTACAGCTGCAACTTCTGAAGATGATGAGAATGTAAAGGCGGGATTTGTTACACAAACTCTTGTAGCGTTATTCCATGCTGTGAGTCTGGCATTTATATTTGCCAGTGTCGTTACGTTAGAACCACAATAGTTTACAGATATTAAATATGGGAGCTGTAGATTGCTGAAATCGGCTTGTACATCGCCAACGATATTTAAATATTTTAGAGAATATAAAGCGTTATAGTTGCCAACCGAAGTAAGAGCGGCGCCGATGACTAAGCGCTGCATCTGGCCTACAAGATAAGACTCAAATGTTGTGACTGTATCGGGCACCGTAAAAGTCTTACGTGTATCTGACAAGGGGTAATAAACTAACTTCGTTTTGTTAAAATTATATAAAACGTTGTCTTCAACAATAAAATTCGTATTTGCGGGATCAATAGTAATCGCACCTATGTTATACAGTCCTAGCATTGAAATCGTTGTCAAAGATGCTGGAAGATTTAGCGTTGGTAAGGACAAACCGACAAAGGAATATTGCCCAATCGAGGTTAGGTTTGGTGAAAGTGTAATGGACTGTAACTGGCGGTCTTTGGAGGATGAAAGTGCTTGGTCAATTATCGATGTTACAGATGTCGGCATAACATAGCTTGCACCGGGTTTACTATGTGGGTAGGCGAGAATAGTTGTTGCTGTTTTATTGAATAAAACCCCATCGATTGAGGAGTAATTTGCGTTACCAGATCCGACATTAATAGCAGAAATACCATTTTCATTACATCCATTTGGGGTGTAGGCATTGTCAGCAATCGTCACAGCATCAGGGATTGTCAACGTATTTAAATTTATTGCGCAAGAGAAAGCCATAAAACCTATTTCGGTTACACCCGATGGGATTGTGAAACTACTCCCTGTCTTTGCTTGTGGATATTGCTTGATAACGGTTCCAGATTTGTTATAAAGAACTCCTCCCACAGATTTATAGTTGGGGTTTGCGGCGTCAACATTGATCGCAGTTATTCCATCACCCCAGGTGAAAGGTTGATAATCAATAAATGTAGTGGTCGATGGAATAGTTATTGAAGTAACGCCTGAAGCCACATACGTTGCATAATTGATCCGGGTTACCGAGGAGTCGAGCACCACATCACCTGCGCATACGCTGTCGTACATATTGGAGAGAACTCCACTGTCTACGGAATAACTTCCACCGCCCGGGCAATTAAAGTTCACGACCGCTGCTTGCGTCGGTAGTGGATTTAAAACCGTGAGGAAAAGAACCAATAAAATTAGGTAACTCGATATTCGGTTTTTATCAGGATTTCTTTTTATTTTGGTTCACCGGTTTCCCTCTTAGGTTTGCCACATTTTGCCATTCCAGCATCTTTATCCGTGAAAAGAGGATAAGAATTAGTTACCCCATCAGTCAAGATTGCCATGCTCAATTCTATGAGCAATAACCGGAAGGTGCATCTTGACTAGCGGGCCAAGGTACACATCAAAGCTTCAACAGTTAGCAAAGGTGCGGCGTTGTGACCCAAGTTTGTGCGGGCTTGCATGATTGCGCCGATCTTTTTGATCGTGTTCTGTGGCTTTGTTTTTTCGGCCAATGCGGCAATCTCTGTCTCTAACTCTTTGTTAATCAGGGCGTCATTGGCCCCTGCTTGTATCACCATGACATCGCGGTAGAAGGTAGCAATATCAAGGAGTGCCGCATCTAGGCCGTCTCGGATCATTCGGGTTTGACGTGTCTTTTGTTCTTTCTCTAAATCTTTAATTGCTTTACTGCCACCAGTTGCCATGCCTCGACCTGTTGCGCCTTTACCGTATGCAAGAGAGAGATCATCGATCTCTTTTTCATTTCTTGTCTCTGCTGCACTCGTTGCTTGATCGGTTGCAAGATCAACCAAAGTTTGTGCTGCGGCAAAGGCCGATGAGATTCCAGTAAGTGTAAGTGGCAGTTTCATGATTGTGGTGCGTGTATTGCGCACTGATTCATTCTTTGCAAGATAACGGGCACGTCCAATATGGCCCTGTGAAACTCTGGCTGCAAAATCTGCCATGTTTGGTGAAATGCCATCTCGAGTTTGTAGAACCTGTGCAACTGCTGCATTAGATGGTGTGACAAGTTGTAGGTGGCGACAGCGGCTTCGAATAGTTGGCAGCACATCACGCAACGTTGGCGCACAGAGCAACCACACAGTTCTGTTACCTGGCTCTTCAATAGCTTTGAGTAGGGCGTTTGCTGCCGACTCTGTGAGTCTGTCGGCATCTTCCATAACAACTACACGCCAACCACCCATCGATGGAGCCCATGCAACGCGAGTTAACAGTTCTCTAACTTCATCTATCTTGATTGATAAACCTTCTGTGCGAATGATCTCCACATCAGGGTGTGAACCATTTGCAGCTGATTTACATTCATTACATGCTCCACAACTGTTATTTGGGCATATAAGTCCTTGAGCAAAAGCGATTGCAGCGTTAGAGCGACCAGAACCTGGCGGGCCAGTAAATACCCAGGCGTGGGTCATCTGGTTGTTTGTCTCTGCTGTGGCCTGCACATCCTCTGTGCGCGTTGCAAGAACAGCCTTTTGAAGGATTTCAATGACATGTTCTTGTCCTACTAGTTCGGCGTACACACTCATTTCTTGACAGCTCTTTTTGATTTACTTGCAGCAGCCTTTGCAGATTGCGAACTCTTCTTAACAGCTTTGCTCGCAGTTGCTCCACTGTGCTTAACAGCTTTGCTTGCCGAGCTTCCTGTATTTTTCACAGCCTTTGCGGTGGCGCGAATAGGGCGAAGTAACAAATTGCCTTTGTCTTCACGTGCATTTCGCTTGAGCCCAGCGATTTCACTGACGCGTGCAACGATTGCTGCATGTGTTGCTTGAATCGATTGCTCACCAGAGACTATGAAGTAGCGCTCTGGATCTAGAGCTGCGATTTGTAAAAACTCTTGGCGTACTCGCTCATGAAAATCAATTGGTTGTGCTTCTAGTCTGTCTTTGCTCATTAAACGCCCAAGACCAACTTCTGGCGCAAGATCAATAATGACTGTCAATGTTGGAAACAAGGATTCAGTTGCCCATCTAGAAATTCGCGCTACCTCACCTGGTTGTAATACGCGCCCTGCACCTTGGTATGCAATTGATGAATCAAAGTAGCGATCGCTGATTACAACTTCGCCCCTGGTTAGCGCTGGTCTGATAACACTGTGCACATGATGCGCGCGATCTGCGGCATAGAGCAAAGCTTCGGCCCTTGGGCTTATTTCTCCTGTTGAATGTGAGAGCAAGATCTTTCTGATCTCAACACCAAGTTCTGTTCCACCTGGTTCTCGGGATAGAACTACGCTTTCACCTTCTTGTTCTAGCCAAGCCTTTAGTAGTTTTGACTGTGTTGATTTACCAATTCCTTCGCCGCCTTCGAATGCAATAAAGATTCCTTTTGCAGGGGCCCCAGTCAGGCTGCCCAGCTCACCATTAAACGCATTAGAGATATCTGACCAGAGTGAAACATTTGGTCGATCTTTCATCTGCTTATAAGAGACAAGTCCAATTAAAGATGCGATAAGCCCTGCAATAAGAATTGTTACTGCCGCACCGTTATAAGAGAGCTCAGTGTTTTGAAACTTAAATGTGTGTTGGCCAACAGCTGCTGCTATCAATGGAGAGATCGCAAGAACTGCGACCAAAACCACGCGGATCAGGCTTTGAACGAATGCAAAGGTGCGCCCACGAACATCATCTGTTACCTCTAGGCCTAACATCGTAAAACCCGTTACCCAGCAGATTCCACTGAAGGCGCCAAGAATGATCACAACAAAAACAGCAATTACTAAGTTAGGGATTGCGGCTAAAACAACTAGTAGTGCACCTGCTACAACTAGTGATGCGCCAAATAACCTGCGACGAGAAAACTGTGCAAAGACTTTTGGCCCAAATGCAATACCAGCTGCAAGGCCTGTAAAGACAGCGCCAAATAAAACACCATATGCCGCATCTCCGCCGCCAAGATCGCCAACAAATGTTCTAGCTAGTCCAATGACAGCGCCTGCTGCAACGAATGCACCAACCATTCCAACTATTAGACCGCGGATAATCTTGCTACCACTTACTGTTTTCCAGCCTTCGTGGAGAGATTTTAGTAGACCTGTTTCTGCTGCATGTTTTGCTGCTGCGCCTTTTGGTATCTCTCGCAATTGAAAAATCATGATTGCTGCAAAGAAGAATGATGCAGCGTTTGCATAGAGTGCCAAATTAACAGCTGTTATATTTGTTGAAAAGGTTGCATTAAATGCTGATGTAAACAAAGTTAAGAATGTAAAGACAAGCGCCGCAATTGGCGCGGTGCCATAGGCTGCCAAAAGGGAAACTTGGTTTGCAGACTCTAACTTCTCACGTGGTACTAAGTTTGGTACAGATGCCTCTTTGGCTGGTGACCAAAACAGCGTAAGACACTCAACCAAAATCATGGCTGTGTAGAGCCAGAAATAATTATTTGCAATTGGAATTGAAATATAGAGAGCACCGCGCAAGATGTCGCAGTTGACCATTAGTTTTCTGCGATCTAACTTGTCTGCAATCACGCCTGCGATTGGGCCAAGAAAGGCTGCGGGCAATAAACGCGCAATAAAGACACCAGCGATTGCAAAGTTAGCTGTTGCGTAATCTCCGCCAGATAGCTGTTGAGCCATAGCCGTCGTTGCTAGTAAACCAAGCCAATCCCCCAATGAGGAGTAGAGCATTGAGTTCCATAGTTTTCTAAATGGGCGTATCGCAAGCACTCCACGTGTTACATCCGGTGCTGGCGCAGCCGGGATCGGGAGTGTTTTAGGCATAGAGCGGAGTCTATCGGGCGCATGAACTGGGCTTAAAGAGGCCAGAGGGGCCTATTTATGGGTATTTATAGGTGTAGCACAATCACTAATATGTGCTACCTTAAATCATGGGCACAGCCAAAAAAGTCAAAGCGCAGAACACTACGGTTGGCGTGCGCGAACTTCGTCAAGCCGCATCGCAAATTTTAGACCAAGTCAAAGATGGAGTAACTGTGGAAGTAACCGAACACGGTGTGCCCGTTGCGCGAATTGTTCCAATTACGCGATCTTTATTTGAGGAGTACTTAGAAAATGGCAGAATAATTCCTGCCCGAAATCCAAATCGTGTATTTACAATGCCAAAAGGAAAAGTTTCTAAAGGCAAGCAACTCTCAGAAATCATTATCGAAGAGCGTCGGACCGCAAAGTTTTGAGATGGTATATAGATAGCTCAGCGATTATTAAGTTGATCAAACCTGAACTTGAAACAAAAACTCTACTTCAACAACTTCCACTCTCTATAACTACTTCTCAAGTAAGTAGAGTAGAAGTAATCCGAACTATCAATTTGAATTTCGCTGAGTTGCTTGAAGATGCATATGACATTCTATCTGACATACCAATGGTCGCAGTTGACCACTCTGTTTTATTGGGAGCTGAGAACCTTCCTGCATTTATTAAATTGCGAGCTTTGGATTCAATCCACATGGCAACTGCCTTTT
The DNA here is from genome assembly GCA_903901905.1 of uncultured Actinomycetes bacterium. The sequence continues at coordinate 1,615 of CAIUSQ010000113.1, read as the reverse complement.
CAATGAAGAGTGAGATTGAAGGAGTAGTTACTTACGATAAAGAAATGGTAAAGGCTGCGAGCGCACTTGGCTTTAAAACTATGTCTCCGGGAATAAAGTAGTTATTCAGCCTTTTTCTTTGCTTTACCAGATGCAGCCTTTTTTGCGCCAGCTTTTTTAACTGTGTTTTTAGTTAACGTTGGCGCAGTTGCTCCGGCCTTTACGGGTTTAGATTTTGTAGCAGCTTTCTTGCGAGATTTTTTAGGTGATGGGCCATTCTCTGCCTCCCATGCACGGCGACCTGCAAGGAGCTCTAATCCACGCTCAATTGTCATTGCTTCTAATGTGTCACCGCGGCGAAGCGTTGCATTTGTTTCACCATCAGATACATACATTCCAAAGCGACCATCTTTAATGATTAGAGGTCTTTGGGTTTCAGGATCAAGACCAAGCTCTTTTAATGGTGGCTTTGCAACACCACGGCGGCGTTCTTTTGGTCTCGAATAAATATCTAGCGCTTCTTCTAGCGTCATTGTGAAGAGTTGATCTTCACTAGTAAGTGTGCGGCTATCAAGACCAGCCTTTAGGTAAGGACCATAACGACCGTTTTGAACAGTGATCACATCGCCTGCTTCTGTGTTACCCAATGTTCTTGGTAGAGAAAGTAGTAGCAGTGCATCTTCATATGTAACAGTATCTAGCGTCATTGTGGAAAGCAGTGATGCAGTCTTTGCTTTTGGCGCATCGGCCTTCTTTTTCTTCTTCTTACCAGAGGCTGTTAGCTCTACAGGAACTTCTGGTAGTACTTCAGTGATGTAAGGACCAAAGCGACCACTCTTTGCAATGATCGGCAAATTAGTTGCAGGATCAATTCCAAGTTCGCGTTCACCAGATGGTGCGGCCAAAAGTTCTATTGCTTTTGCAAGTGTTAATTCATCTGGTGCTAACTCTTCTGGAATGTTTGCAAGTTTGCGCTCTTCTCCAGGCAAGTTCTCTTGCAAGTAAGCACCATAGCGACCAACGCGAATCTCAATCTCTGGAGACAGGTTCATGGTATTCGTTGCGCGTGCATCGATAACACCAAGATCTGCAGAGAGTTCATTTAGTCCTGGTTGGCCATCTACTCCGTAAAAGAACCCACGAAGCCAATCAACGCGGCCTGCCTCACCTGATGCGATCTTGTCTAGATCTTCTTCCATGCTTGCCGTGAACTCGTAGTCAACTAACTTTGTAAAGTGTGTTTCAAGCAAACCTGTTACAGAAAATGCAAGAAATGTTGGCACTAGCGCACGGCCACGCTTATAAACATATCCGCGATCTTGAATCGTTTGAATGATCGATGCAAAAGTAGATGGGCGACCAATACCTAACTCTTCTAGTTTTTTAACAAGTGTTGGCTCTGTATATCGTGCAGGTGGCTTTGTTTCATGGCCTTCGCATGTGTATTCATTAACTTTTACTGCCTGGCCAACTGTCATTGCAGGAAGGCGTTTGTTGGTTGCCTCTTCATCTTTGTTTTCATCTTTGCCATCTTCGGTAACAATTTCATCGTAGGCGGCAAGAAAACCGGGGAAAACAATGACAGATCCATTTGCACGGAAAATTGCTTTCTTCCAGCCATTTGAAGCGTTAGATG
>CAIUSQ010000112.1 GCA_903901905.1 uncultured Actinomycetes bacterium | reverse complement strand
CCGCATCAGTTCTAAGTGCATCAATTAAGGCAGAAGTTCCGAAGTTCATTTATTTGTCATCTATGGCACGCTATGGAACCCAGGCCAAATTACCGTTTACCGAAGATATGACACCAAAACCCCAAGACCCTTATGGAATTGCAAAGTACGCTTCTGAACTTTTGTTAATGAATTTAGCTAAATCGCATAATTTTAAATACTCAATTTTAGTTCCTCATAATATTATTGGTCCTCGCCAGAAATACGATGATCCTTATAGAAACGTAGCCTCTATTATGATAAATAGGATGCTGAAAGGCTTGCAACCAATCATCTATGGAGATGGTGAACAAAAGAGATGCTTCTCGTTTATCGAGGATGTTATAAATCCAATTCTGAGGGTGTGTTTGACGGACGTTGGGGATAGCAAAGTTATCAATATTGGACCGGATGAAGAATTTGTATCGATAAATGAACTAGCAGGGACAATTGCGGACTTGTTGGACTTCGATTTAGAACCGATCTATTATCCAGGTCGGCCGAATGAGGTTCTGCACGCAAATTGCTCCGCTGGTCTAGCAAGAGACATTTTAGGCTACCAAACCACTACAAATTTGAGGTCAGGATTAGAATCTTTAATCGTTTGGATCAAGACCATGGGAACAAAGGAATTTGACTACAATTTACCGCTCGAGTTTGTAAGGGAAAATACGCCAAGAACGTGGGTAGATAGAGTTATTTAGAAGTGCTGCGGATACCTTTTTCCAATCTCGGTGTACTTAGAATGCACGGGGAGCCTACTTTGCCCAAAATTAATAGATTGTGAATTAAAATTGGCCTTGACCAATAAGCTGTGAATATTGAATTGGAGCGCCTGGAGGGGAAATACTAGGGATTGGTGATATGTCCGTTTTATACCTTTTTCACAACAAATCGGACTAGAGTGCGTAGATGAGAGTAGAGGCACCGACGGGTGCCACTGAGGTACCAAACCGGTTTAGAAAGAAGTCTCAAAGTGGTATTCAAGAAGTTTGTAGTATCTGCAGGTCCTCGCGAGTGGACCGTAACAGAGCTTGGTGCTTTCTATGCAAAGCATCGTTCAGAACTTCTTGCCCACGCTAATCGCGTTCTAAAGGATTCTGCTAAAGCAGAAGAAATCACACAAGACGCACTAATCAAGTTTATGCTTGCAGTCCCTGAGATTGATTCAGACGATCATGCACTCTCTTATCTTCACCGCACAATCGAAAACCTCTGCATCGATCTATTCCGCCTTGAAGGACGTCGCCCCAATCTCGTGTTGATTGATGATGCTCAGGCTGAGGTCGAATCTGCATGGCAGATCGATGGCGATCATTCGCAAGTTGTTTCGGCGGCAGAAGATGCAGTAATAGTGCGCCAAGCTTTAGCACTGCTCTCTCCTGCTGAGCGAACAGCACTTGTTATGTGGGAAATGGAAGGACGCTCAACGAAAGAAATCGCAGCAGAGCTTGGTATTAAGGAAACAGCAGTTCGTCATACTGTCTCCCGTGCTCGCGCATCACTTCGTCGGATTCTTACCGAATTCATTATTGATGAAAAACGCGGCCTCACAGCGCTAGACCTACTATCCACAACATACAAGAAGAGTGCAAAAATTGCGAAGAAGTCATCTAATGTCGCTCTTTCGTTACTGATTGTAATGGTTGCTTTTTT
>CAIUSQ010000111.1 GCA_903901905.1 uncultured Actinomycetes bacterium | reverse complement strand
TCAAAAGTATCTTTTTGATCACTCGGCGGAAAACCATCTTCAGGACCAGCGATATCAAAACCAACAACCCCCCTATCTCTATATTTCACAACTAACTCAGCAACTTCCTGAGAGTTCTTATTTTGACGCATTCCACACAAAAGTGAGCCCACAATAATTGTATAGCCCTCATCTTTTGCATCTTTGGTTCCTAACTTAAATCCTTCAATAGTTGCCTCAACTACTTCAGACATTGTTAGGCCTTTTAGCGTGAAGAGTTCTGGTGCTCCGCGAACCTCTGCATATACAACTCCATCACGTGCTAGATCAAGTGCGCATTCGCGTGCAACTCGCACAATATCTTCGCGGCGTTGCATGACCGCAATAGTGTGTGAAAATGTTTCTAAATAACGTACGAGTGAACCAGAATCGCAGGCTTCACGAAACCAGATTGCAAGTTCACTGGCATCTTGCGTTGGCAGTTGGTCATAACCAATCTCCTTCGCAATATCAATAATCGTTTGAGGCCGAAGACCGCCATCTAAATGATCATGCAACAAAACTTTCGGGACAGCCTTAATCTGATCTTTGGTCGGAATGCCATTCATTGCCATTTACTCGTCCTCTTTTTCAATTCACCGCACGCTGTATATCTCAACCGACTTTAGAATCTAATTAATCTACCCGCTAACCTTAAACGATTCTCTCTATAACCAATGGCAATCTATCGATTCCACCTGAAGGCATCTCGCCGATTTCAACCGAATCCTGTAGAGATTCCATTGCTCGAGCAAAGGTGGCGGCAACATCCGTATGGAGCGTGAAAAGAGGTGAGCCTGCCTTAATGAACTCTCCAGGCTTAGCGTGTATTTCAATACCAGCACCTGCTTGAACTGTTTCGCCTTGGCGCGAGCGACCTGCTCCTAACTTCCAAGCTGCCATGCCAACTTTCATCGCATCCATAGAGAGTAAGGTCCCGTCTTTTTCTGCCCTAATAACTGTGTTTTCTTGCGCGACAGGCAGTTTTGCATCGGGATCTCCACCTTGAGAAGAGATCATGGCACGCCATACATCCATAGCTTTTCCATTTTTAAGTGCAGCAGCAGGATCGGCATCTTTGATTCCTACAAGATTGAGCATTTCCTGCGCAAGTAAAACAGTTAACTGCACAACATCTTCTGGTCCACCACCAGAGAGCACTTCGATAGATTCTCGGACTTCAAGAGCATTTCCTGCAGTCAACCCAAGAGGGATATCCATCGCAGTAACCAATGCGACAGTATTTACTCCAGCACGCTTTCCTAATTCAACCATTACGTGTGCAAGCTCTTTGGCTTTTTCTGGATCGCTCATAAATGCACCCTTGCCGGTTTTTACGTCTAGGACCAATGCACTTGTTCCTTCAGCAATTTTTTTACTCATAATTGATGATGCAATGAGTGGAATTGATTCAACCGTGGCAGTTACATCACGGAGTGCGTAAAGTTTTTTATCCGCCGGTGCTAAACCAGCACCGGCTGCACAAATTACTGCGCCACAATCCTGTAAAACTTTGAGCATTTCATCATTAGATAGCGATGCCTTCCATCCTGGAATGGATTCTAATTTATCTAGAGTTCCACCAGTATGCCCAAGGCCACGACCAGATAGTTGTGGAACGGCTGCACCACATGCTGCAACTAATGGTGCAAGTG
>CAIUSQ010000110.1 GCA_903901905.1 uncultured Actinomycetes bacterium | reverse complement strand
TGACTAATTTTTAAAGAAGGGCTGGATCGTTTTTCAAAAACATCCAGCGAAGAAGCGAGACTATGACATACCCTGAGAGGGTTGTCAACACCTTCCGTAGTCTTTTTCCTATGAAAACGCTATTTTTTGGGGCCTATAACAGAAAAGGCTTCAAAATCAGTCATATAGAAAAACAAAAAAAATCAGCTTTTTTGAGAAAGACTTAGGCCCAGTTCAAAAATTTCCAATTTTCGGAATTTTTTCTCCCATAAATCTGAAAAACTAGGCAATAAAACCTGTAAATTTTGTATTATTTTTAGTGGTTTATTAGGGAAAACCCTGAAATATTTCCCAAACACTGCTAAGATCCCGTTATGCACAACAAATCAAGTCAAATGCTAAGCGCTTCAAACGTTAGCAGACTAGCAGTGCCGGTCCGCGAGCTTCATGCTGGCCATCGAGAGGCAATACTTGAGCATTTTCTCCAATTAGAAGATGAAGATCGCCGCCTTCGCTTTGGTACTCAAACACCCAACGAAGTCATTGAACATTATGTTGGAAGCCTTGACTTCAATAAAGATGCAATCTTTGCGGTATTTGATGAAGATCTAAAAATTATTGGTCTTGCACATTTAGCTTACTTACCAAAACAAGAGAAACAGCATCGTGCTGCAGAGTTTGGTGTGTCTGTTCTGGAAAGTGCTCGACATCAAGGTGTTGGTTCCGCTCTTCTTGAGAGAGCTGCGGTGCATTCGCGCAATACACTTGTAGAAACTTTATATGTGCATTGCCTAGCAAACAATGCATCGATGATGCGGCTAGCGCAAAAAGTCGGTATGCGTGTTGAGTTTGCTTATGGCGATGCTGATGCCTATCTCAAACTCGAACCAGCAACTCCTGCAACGCTAGTAAAGGAAGCTGCCAATAAGCAGTGGGGCGACTTCGATTACGCTTTGAAGTCAAACTTGAAAAATAGTAGCGCTGCCTGGTGCTGGTTCTTAGGTCGCAAAACTGCAGCACTCTAATTTAGTTTGATTGAGGAGCGCCTTGCAATATCCAGGCACTCAAAAGCGATAATTCTGTATCACTTAATTTAGTATTTGCAGGCATTGGCACCACACCCCAGGCTCCTGCACCTCCATTACGAATTTTATTTTTCAAATATGCCAGCGCCTTAATATCGCCTTGGTATTTCTTAGCAACATCTTGATAACTTGGTCCTACAATTTTTTTATTGGCGGCATGACAACCCAGACACGCATTTTGTTTCGCTAGCGCAAAAGCTTTTTCATTATCTGAGCTTGTATGTACTTGTGCGATACATAGCGAACAAAAAATACACCAAAAGAAAATTGCTTTAGCGCAGGCTAGCACTAACTTCATTGGCGATAAATGAATGCTACTGAAACTTTGAAGGGCTAGTTGGCTGGGTCTCTTCAGCCTTACCCAATTTTTCTAGGCGGGCTTTCTCGGCATCAGAAATGATGTCAAAGAATGCAAACACTTCCTTAACGCCATTGGTATTGCTGGCTACTTTTTTAGCCAGATCTGCTTCGCTTTGGGTCAGGATACCCAGCATATAGACGTTATCAGCCTCGACAACAATATCCATTGAGTTAGATGGAAGCTTTTCTGTAAAGATCATTTGAGTCTTCACTTTGGAATCTAAATAGGAATCGTTTGCTCGAGCAGCATAGGAACTGTTTGGCCCAATAATTAATTGATTCAATACTGATCGAACATTTTTCAAACTCTTGACGTACTCAGCCGCTTGATTCTTGATCTCATCATTTTTTACTTCGCCGGTGAGCAATACTTTCTGATTGAAAGAGTTCACGTTGATGTGCGCTGAGCTGCCGAAGCGTTTGGAAAGCGCGCTGTCTGCCTCAATCTCTAATCCTTTATCAATTGCCTGAACACCAGGACTGCGACGATCAGCCATGACCGAGGCCGTTGCGGCAACTCCGCC
>CAIUSQ010000109.1 GCA_903901905.1 uncultured Actinomycetes bacterium | reverse complement strand
CGACCAATGAACTCTGGAATCATGCCAAATTTCAATAAATCTTCTGGCATTACATCAGCGAAGATGTCTTTACGATTTTTATCGCTAGCATCTTGTAGCGTTGCATTAAATCCAACGCCTGATTTTCCAACACGGTTTTCGATGATCTTCTCTAACCCTGAAAATGCTCCACCAACGATGAACAAAACATTTGTTGTATCAATCTGGATGAACTCTTGATGAGGGTGCTTGCGCCCCCCTTGTGGCGGAACAGATGCAACTGTTCCTTCTAGAATCTTAAGAAGAGCTTGTTGCACTCCTTCACCCGATACATCGCGAGTAATTGATGGGTTCTCAGATTTACGTGCAACTTTGTCGATCTCATCTATATAGATAATTCCTGTTTCAGCCTTTTTAACATCGTAATCTGCTGCTTGCAAAAGCTTGAGCAAAATGTTCTCAACATCTTCGCCAACATATCCGGCCTCTGTTAACGCCGTTGCATCTGCAATTGCAAATGGAACGTTAAGCATGCGAGCTAGAGTTTGTGCCATTAACGTCTTACCGCAACCAGTTGGTCCGAGCATTAAAATATTTGACTTAGCTAATTCGATTCCATCTTCGCCTTTTACTCCCCCACTTTGAACTCTCTTATAGTGGTTGTAAACAGCTACTGATAAAGACTTCTTGGCACGATCTTGGCCAATTACATATTGATCTAGAAATTCAAAGATGGCTTGTGGTTTTGGAAGTTCGGATAATCCCAGCGAATTGGCTTCACTGAGTTCTTCAACAATAATCTCGTTACATAGCTCGATACATTCATCGCAGATATAAACGCCAGGACCGGCAATAAGTTTTTTTACCTGCTTTTGAGTTTTGCCACAAAAGGAGCATTTGAGCAGGTCGCTTGTTTCACCGATTCTTGTCATTGGACAAGTTTAGATTCTCACACTCTTTTATGCTTGAGATTTAAGGCTGAGCTTTGTTCGCCGAGAGAATAATCAGCAGCCATCCAAAAAGATTCAAGCCCAAGACCTTTGCAATCTTTGCCGAAAACCAAACCTGGGGCTAGGAAGTAGTTACTTCTTGGCCTTACGAGATTCAAGAACCTGATCGATGATTCCGTATTCAACTGCCTCGGCAGATGTCAAAATCTTGTCTCGCTCAATGTCTTTGCGAATTTCCTCTGATGACTTGATTACGTGGCGAGCTAATAGATCTTCTTGCAAGCGAGTAATGCGATCTATCTCTTTTGCTTGAATCTCGATGTCAGATGCCTGACCGCCACCTTCTGATGATGGTTGGTGAATCAAAATACGTGAATGCTCAAGTGCATAGCGCTTGCCCTTTGCACCACCAGCAAGAATTACTGCTGCCGCAGATGCAGCTTGGCCCAAACAAATTGTGCTGATATCTGGGCGAACAAACTGCATGGTGTCATAAATTGCAGTCAACGCCGTAAATGATCCGCCTGGTGAATTAATGTAAATCATAATGTCGCGCTCAGGATCCATAGATTCCAAAGTTAACAACTGTGCCATTACATCGTTTGCAACCGTGTCATCGATTGGCTGACCCATGAAAATAATGCGCTCTTCAAATAACTTTGTGTAAGGATCTTGACGTTTAAATCCATAGGCAGTTTTCTCTTCAACCGTTGGAAGTACGTAGCGAGCGGTGATCTCTTGAATCTTATCCATTACGCTTTTCCTCCAGTGATCTGAGCCATTGATGTAACAACGTGATCTACAAATCCATAATCCTTGGCATCATCTGCATTAAACCAGTTATCACGATCTGAATCTTCGATGATCTTGGCAAGCTTTTGACCTGTGTGTAAGGCATTTAGTTCAGACATTGTCTGCTTTGTAATTGCCATCTGCTCTGCCTGAATGCGAATATCAATCGCATTACCGCCAATACCTCCCAATGGTTGGTGCATCAAAATTCGCGAGCGCTTTGTCGCATAACGCTTGCCCTTTGCACCAGCTGTTAACAAGAACTGGCCCATTGATGCAGCCATTCCCATTGTTACGGTAACAACATCATTTGGAATCAACTGCATGGTGTCATAGACGGCCATACCTGCAGTAACTGATCCACCAGGTGAGTTGATGTATAAAAAGATGTCTTTCTTTGCATCAATGGATGAGAGCAGTAGAAGCTGCGCACAGACCATGTTCGCCATGTCGTCTCGAACTTCTCCTGAAAGGAAAACAATTCGCTCTTCAAGTAGGCGGTTATAAATCTGGTCCTTCATCTTGCTATCTGAATCCACGTGATTGCCTCCTGTATTTTTTTACCTGTAGTGACCTTAACAATTAAGCGCTCTAAATGCTTCCCGATTACGCCCTATAGATCTGTGAACTACGTGTGTTCCACGCGTGATCCATGCTTGATCTGCGCAGTGTTCGCTGAGGGCAGATTCGAAAAAGGAAGATTAAGCCTCTTCGACAAGATCAGCAGGATCAGCCTTTGGTGCAAGGGCTTCTAGATCAACAACGTTGCCTGATGCATCTTTAACAGTAATTCGACCCAACACAGATGCCAATGCTTTAGCACGAGTTACCTCTGCAACTAACTGCTGAATCTGTCCGGCCTTTTGCAACTCTTCTGCAAACTGTTGCGGCGCCATTCCATAGCGCTGTGATGTGCGCACTAAGTATTCAGTTAACTCAACTTCAGTTATTTGAACTTCTTCGGCCTGAACAATTGCATCGAGTAGGAAATCAGATTTCAGTGATGATCGAACCTGACCATCTACTTCAGCGCGGTGCTCAGCATCTTCCATACGGCCTTCACCCTCTAGGTGATCATTTACCTCAAGTTCGACCAAATTATCTGGAACAGGAATCTCATTTTCTGCCAAGAGTTTTTCAACTAGGCGATCTCTTGCCTGTGCACCCTGCTCCATCTTTTTAACCCGCTCTAAACGAACAACAAAATCTGCCTTGAGCTCGGCCAACGTATCAAATTCAGAAGCAAGCTTTGCGAATGCATCATCAACTGGCGGTAGCTCGCGCTCTTTAACAGCCTTTACAGTTGCCTTAACTTCGCCTTTTTCTCCATCTTGCTGTCCAACAAGCTTTGTATCAAACTGCTTTACTTCATTAACTGCCATTCCAACGAGAGCATCATCTAACCCGTCGATCATCTTGCCTGATCCAACTTCATATGAAATGTCATTTGCCTGGCCGCCATCAACTTCGGCTCCATCAATAAATGCTGTTAGATCTAGCATTGCAAAATCACCGGTCTTAACCACTCGATCAACAGTAGTTAATGTGCCAAAACGCGTGCGAAGTGACTCGATCTGCTCATCAACATCGCTGTCTTCAACTTTGACATCATCTACTTCAATTGTGATCTTTGAAAAATCTGGCAGCTTTACCTCTGGTCGAACATCAACTTCGACGGTAAAAACAAGCTTCTCGTGATCTACAAACTCTTTTACATCAACTTCTGGACGACCAATTACAGCTACAGAGTGCTCTCTTGCCGCTTTGCCATAAAACTCAGGCAAGGCCGAATTAATTGCCTCATCAATTACTGTGCCTCGACCAACGCGTTGGTCAATCATGGATGCAGGTACTTTGCCCTTGCGAAATCCGGGAATACTTACCTGTGTTGCAACCTTTGCGTAAGCATTTGTCACGTGTGATTCAAGCTCAGAAAACTCAACTTCAACATCAAATCGAACGCGAGTTGGCGATAGAACCTCGACTGAACTTTTCACGAATTACTCCTCATGGGTTCAATTTAAAATATTTTGGTCGGGGCGGGGAGATTCGAACTCCCGATCTCCTGCTCCCAAAGCAGGCGCGCTAGCCACTACGCTACGCCCCGAGGCGCAAAGCGAGAGTCTAAACCAGATTTCCTGCCCTAATTACCGGCCCGGCACCTTTAGCCTTAAGCACCTGCGGGAGTGGCTCAACGGTAGAGACCCAGCCTTCCAAGCTCACCGCTCTTGGAAAAGCCGAAGATTATTTGCGCAGGTCAGCAGCGGCATATTCGGTAAATACTTATGCATGTGCGCAATCAATTTGGAAATGTAAGAAAATTACCTGGCGGTTCTCAATGTCGCAATCGATGAGGGCATCATGAAAGAGAATCCATGACGCATTTAGGGTGCAGGCTAGCTCCCCTTTCTGAACATCTCTGGAAGTAATATGGTGGAAATGCTTGCAGTTCCCGCGAATAGTCCGAATAATCAATGGTCGGTACTGGAAACTTTTGTAGCTGAATAGAGCAGGGCACCTGAGCTTCCACACTCGACTCGAGGGGACAATCACAGTGAAGAGGATGAACTGGGCAATTATTGGTTGCGGCGACGTAACCGAGGTGAAGAGTGGGCCAGCTTTTAACAAAGTTCCCGGGTCCAAACTTGTTTCGGTGATGCGCAGAGATGCCGGGCGCGCGGAAAGCTACGCCGAGCGCCATGGGGTTGGTCGGTGGACGACTGACGCTAACGAAATTTTCGAGTCCGACGATATCGACGCTGTGTATATCGCCACTCATCCCAATACTCACGCGGAATACACCATGCGCGCCGCGGCAGCGGGTAAAGCTGTCTATGTAGAAAAACCAATGGCCGTCAACTCTTCAGAATGCAGGGAGATGATTGAGGCGTGCAGTCGTGCAGGAGTACCGCTATGGACGGCCTACTATCGCCGAGCGTTGCCAAGGTTTGAGCAGGTCCGAACCCTTATTGCCGAAGGGGCGATTGGAACGGTTCGAGCGGTAAATTCCATTCGCTTTCAGGGATATCGGGAAGGGTCTTGGCAGAACCAGCCAGGGCTATCGGGTGGTGGTTGGTTTTTTGACTCGGCTTGTCACACCCTTGATTGGCTTGACTTTGTATTCGGCCCTTTGGAGGACGTTCAGGGCAGAGCTACTTCTTCCAGTAAGAGTGCAAACGAAGATACCGTTGTCGCGACTTTCCGGTTTCCTGGGGGAGTTTTAGGTTCTGGCACTTGGTGCTATGACTCTAAGTTCGACGAAGATCGCATGACAATTGTGGGTGTCGAAGGATCGTTGGTTGTTTCCATTTCGGCGCCACGGCCCATTGAACTTCGACGCGGAAATCATGTGGAACTCATCGAAGCTGAAGATCCTCAGACGGTTCATCAGCCGCTGGTCCAAACAATTATGGATGAGTGGAACGGTGTTGGCAGCTGTCCTAGCACAGGAGAAAGCGCCCTTCGCACCGCCAAGGTACTTGAAACACTTCTCTCTGACGTTAGGCCAGTATCCAGTCGTCGGTAATAGACAACACTCACCGTTAAGGCGATCAAAGCTGCGCTGATGAATCTAGAGAAATGGTGCTGGATGGATGCCACCAAATGATTTGTTAAATAACTGATGGTAATTTCAAAAACTAGATAAGTGCAGGGTGTTTTTCAATGGTCTGCAACGGTGTAAGATTTGGGCGAATCGTTGGGCAATCCTTACGATTTACGCGTGATAACGCTGATCTACGCAGCGGATTTTCATTTGCGGGTGTAGCTCAATGGTAGAGCCCCAGCCTTCCAAGCTGGCCATGCCGGTTCGATCCCGGTCACCCGCTCCAAGTGTGTTTATCCAATTGACCCGACCTGGTTAATGAGTGCACGTCCACTGAAATTTAGTGACTTCGATGATGGTAAACCGTCTACATGAATTGAAGTTAAATACAAGGTAGTTAACTCAGTACAAATAATGCGGCCAATTATGAAAAAACCGATGTGCCGATTACTTACCCCGTTAATTTGTGCTTTTGAGTCACTCGCAAATACTCGATAATCTATCGAGCCTCCGCTTCCAAACAGCTCCATTCCGATTGTCACTACGTCAATTGAATTAGGAGTGAAGGTTCCATCAATCATAATTTCAAATGTATAAGAGCCTGCTGAAAGACTTCCGAAAACTGAAGAGTTGCTCTTCCCTAATGCATCTGTAGACCTGAGTGACCAGTTCCCTATGTCTACAAAATAAGAATTTGTAACCCCACTTGACCCTGGCGGACCGGCGGGTCCCGTGCCTCCCGGAGTACCTGGAGTACCAGCCGAACCCGCAGCTCCAGTTAATCCCGTTGCACCTTTATCACCAGCTATCCCCGGTAAACCACGGGGTCCAATCAATCCCGATGCACCAGTTGATCCTGTGGAGCCTGTTGATCCTGTTGCACCTGGTGCAGTTGAAGTTGCCTTTGTCGGTAAGGCGCGTAATGAAGTTGTTAACTTCCAAACTCCATTTGTTTTTGGACCATAAAGATTTGCATTCTTTGTATCAATGTAAAAGTCTCCGTTAATGCCAGTTGTTTTCGATGGAACTCCTACTCCGCTAAGGATTGTGTTAACAACTGTTGCTCCCGTTCGACCTGCAGCTTTGTTTGAAAGATTTGGAGCGGCAATTGCGGCTGGAGCGATTACAAGTATGAGGGCGACGGACAAAGCTATTAGGGGTTTATTGCTTTTCATGATCCACCGAATTTCTATTTGGAATAACAGTCTTGACCTCTACTTAAGCCATACGAATAAGGAGTTCCTATGAATAATCAGAACCTGGCAAGGGTCACCCTAGGAATTGAGATAAAAAGACTCATCGGGTTTTAAGGTTCACCTGTCTTATTCCACAGTTAGTGGGTGTTTATTACGGATTAGTCGATGGCAATCAGCCTAGGGCGCTAATGAAATACAGAGAGGACATAATTTATGTCATCAAAGAAAAAGCTAGTTGCAATTGCAGTAACTATTACAGCTCTCACCGCAGGTTCCGTCGGAGTTGCAACAGCTCATGACAAGGGTGCCGGTAGAGGTGCAGTTATGGCAGAACTTGTAACGGCTGGAACGATTACACAAGCACAAGCTGATGCGATCACCAATAAATTTACTGAAAAGCATGCTGCTAAAGATGCAAACCGTGCTGCAAATCAGGCATTTAAAGTTGCACATCGCGCCGCAGTTGATGCTCTGGTCTCTTCAACAATCGGGTTAGATGCAACAACGATTAAGAATCGACTTGCAGCAGGTGAATCACTTGCAACTATTGCCGGTGTTAAAAAGGATGCACTCATCACAGCGTTAGTGGCTCTAGAAACTACACGCATTGATGCCGATGTCGTAGCGGGCAAGTTGACTGCTGCACAAGCAACAACTCTTAAGACAAATTTAACTAGCCACGTCACCGAGCATGTAAATGCAGTCGGCGGTAAGGGAATGGGTCATAAGGGTATGGGCGAGAAAATGGGTAAGGGTCAACGTCGATAAATTTCTACTTTACTTCCTCCTAAGTAAGGAAACTCCCGCCACGTGAGAAATCACAGGGCGGGTTTTTCTTTGCTCGTGGCAAGATAGCCACATGCGTATTCATATCGGAAGTGACCATGCCGGGTTAGAACTAAAGGCGGCGCTAGTTGAGTACTTACAAAGCAAAGGTCACGATGTTAAAGACCACGGACCACATGTGTCTGACGCAGTAGATGACTATCCAGATTTTTGCATCCCTGCCGCTACAGCAACTGTTGCAGATCCTGCCTCATTAGGAATCGTCTTAGGTGGATCCGGAAATGGTGAACAGATTGCAGCCAACAAAGTTAAGGGTGTCCGCGCAGTACTTGCATGGAGCGTTGAAACTGCAAAGCTTGGGCGAGATCACAACAATGCAAATGTGATTGGCATTGGTGGCCGTATGCACAGTATTGATGAGTGCAAGGCAATTATTGATGCATTCATTGAGACACCTTTTTCAAATGATGAGCGCCATGTGAGACGAATAAACAAAATTTCACAATACGAAAATGAAGGAAAGCTCTAACGCCCTTTATTGCGCCACGTAAAACATGTCATTGACGGCGTGGTCCTTATCAATCCCCTGGTCTTCAAAGCGCGTTACTGGCCGCCATTCTGGCTTTTGGATCACTCCCCCAGCAAATAGATCTGAGTTAAAAAAAACCTCTTGGATAGAGATCGCATATGGAACCCAGTCCGTTGCAATGTGAATAAAGCCGGCCTTTTTTAACTTTGGATGTATGAGCTTTAAAAACCCTTCATTGACTATGCGGCGCTTGTTGTGTTTTTTCTTAGGCCACGGATCAGGAAAATACAGATGAATGCCATCTAATGAGTGGTCGGCAATCATGTGCTCCAGAACAACATGAACGTCATCTTCAATTACTTTCACATTAGTCAGTTTGTCTTCATCAATTCTAGAAAGCAGTTTGCCTATCCCTGGCGGATGAACATCTACGGCGATGTAAGCATTTTCTGGATGGTTTTTTGCGATGATTGCAGTTGCCTCGCCCATTCCAAAGCCGATCTCCATAATTACTTTATTGGCCTTGGGAAAGATCAGACTGAGGTCGATAATCTCTTGCTTAAATTCAATTCCATGAACGATTTGAAGGGCCGTCTTTGCTTGGCGCTGAGCCACGGTAATTCGCGAGCCGCGAATACTGTAGCTACGAACCGTTGGGCGTTCCATGGGCTAACTCTGTCATGGTTGGATTAGAACCTACAAAGCCTCGAAGGAGCCCTAAGTGCCTGGACTGAATCTAAGCCGTGCCGAAGCAAAAGAGCGAGCTGACCATTTATATGTCAATAGCTATGTTGTGACCCTTGATGTAACCAAAGATGAAGAGGTTTTTTATTCAAAATCTGAGGTGAAGTTTTCCTGTAACAAGAAGGGCTATGCCACTTTTATAGACGCAGTTGGTAGATCAGTAATTAGTGCAACACTTAATAATCAGCCTGTTGATACTTCAAACTTTGATGGAGAGAGCATCTTTCTTACTAACTTAGAGGAAGAAAATCACTTAGTAATCGAAATGCAGGCCGAGTATTCAAAGTCTGGTGAAGGCTTACAGCGCTCTGTTGATCCGTCAGATGGCGAGGTTTACCTCTACTCTCAGGGTGAGACGGCGCATATTCGAAACATGTTTGCATGCTTTGATCAACCAGCATTAAAGGCAACGTTTACTTTAATTGTTACAACACCCGGGCACTGGCAGGCGGTTTCAAATAATCCAGTTGAATCAAAGACGTCAAAAGGTGATCATGTTGAATGGAAGTTTTCAACCACGCCCCGAATTTCAACATACCTAGATGCTCTCATCGCCGGGCCTTACTCATCTGTTCATGATGTTTATAAAGGCGTCAAAGAGATTCCAATGGGGATCTACTGCCGTAAATCGATGATGCAGTACTTGGATCCCGATGATATTTTCTTAATCACAAAGCAAGGCTTTGAATACTTTGAGAAGACATTTGGTCTGGCATATCCATTCGAAAAATATGATCAAATCGCAGTCGTTGACTTTAACTTTGGTGCGATGGAAAACGCTGGCGCCATTACTTTTCGTGAAGATGTTTTAGTTTTCCGTAGCCATGTTCCAGAAAAGGCATACCTTTCTCGAGCAAATACGATCTTGCACGAAATGGCCCATATGTGGTTTGGAGATATGGTCACCATGTCGTGGTGGGATGACTTATGGCTAAATGAATCTTTTGCTGAATGGTCTTCTTATTTAGCGTTATCTGAAGGCACCAGATTTAAAGGTGCTTGGTCTGAGTTTAACTGCGCTAGAAAAAACTGGGCCTACCGTCAAGATCAACTTTCATCCACACATCCAATTATCGCCGACATGGTTGATATGGAAGCGGTCAACGCAAATTTTGATGGAATCACTTATGCAAAGGGTGCATCTGTTCTTCATCAACTTGTTGCACACGTTGGTCGCCGGCAGTTTATTGCCGCACTTCAAACCTACTTCGCAAAGCATGCTTGGGCCAACACAACACTTGATGACCTACTCGTAGAGCTTGAAGCATCTAGTGGTCGTAAATTGGATGCCTGGGTAAAAACTTGGCTACAAACTGCGGGAGTAAACACCTTGCGACCTGTTTTAGATATTCAAGATGGGAAATATTCAAGCATCGCGATTGCCCAAGAAGCACCACTCATTCCTGAAGGATCAAAAGAATTGCGTCCGCATCGCTTAGCAGTTGGTCTTTATGACATTACTGCAGATGCACTAAAACTTCGTAAATCTGTAGAGCTAGATGTAACCGGTGCATTGACTAACGTTGCCGATCTATCTGGAGAAAAAACTGCAGACCTTTTACTTATCAATGATCGAGATCTCTCTTACGCCAAACTGCGCTTTGATGATCGATCAATTGCAACCCTGAAATCACACCTTGGTGCACTCAATGATGACCTAGCACGAGCGCTTTGCTGGGCAGCGGTATGGGATATGCACCGTGATGCCGAAATTTCTACGAGTGATTTTATGCAGATAGCTTTTTCAGGTCTAAAGGGTGAAACCGATGATGCAATTGTAAGCATTGTCTTAAGCCAGCTGACTACTTCGGTGGAAGCATATGCAACCGATACAAACCGTGATTCTTACCGAGAGAAACTAGCTGATGTGCTTTGGCTGTTAGCAAATGATGCAAAGCCTGCTAGTGATCTGCAGCTGATCTACACGCGCGCATTTGCGGCAAGTGCCTTTACGCCAGGACAAATCTCTAACCTTCGCACAGTTCTTGATGGATCTATTGCTGGATTAAAGGTTGATACTGATCTTCGTTGGTTCTTGTTGATTGCTCTTACAGAACGTGGTGCTGCGACAATGAGTGAGTTAGAGGCCGAGCTTGCAAAAGACAATACAACAACAGGCAATGTTGCTTTTGAAACCGCCCTTGCAGCATTTCCAACTTCAGAGGCCAAGGCATTTGCATTCAACAAAGTACGCGATGAATCTGCTTCAACCTCTATACGCTCTGCATTAGTCTCTGGATTCCAGCGACCATCACATCGCCATCTCTTAACCCCTTTTGTGGATCTTTATTTTGATAACTTGTTGACTGAATGGGAATCTAAGTCATACGAAGGTGCGGCAAAGTTTGTAACTGGCATGTATCCAAGTTGGGTTGTAAGTGATTCAACAGTTAATAAGACCAATACCTGGCTCAAAGGTGCCGGTAAAGATGCACCGGTTGTCTTGCGCAAACTCGTTAAAGAATCCCAAGATGGATTAATTCGAGCGCTGAAGGTTCAAAAACTAGATAAGTAGCACGTTGGTTACTCAATATGAGTAACAACTGAGGAACTGTTACTTCTCTTCTTGCGTGGCATCACTGCAACGTAGGCAAGAAATGAGATCACGATAAACATTGCTGTTGGAATAACTACAAATGTCACAATGGTTTCAAAAACACTTAATCCTGGGCCGGCAAATGCGCCATCTTCAATTCTGTACATGGGTGTAAGTGTAATTTACTTATGCAGTAGCTGCTGCCACGCCAAATGGTTCTAAATACTGCAACCATCTGTGATCTGTGCGACCTGTTCCCAGAATTCTCCATGCTGCGCCAACTGGCTCGCGTGGCAAAGTGCGCAGGCGCCAGCCCATCTCTTTCAAATGTTTGTCGGCTTTTAAGTGATTGCACTTATGACAAGCAGAGACAACGTTTTCCCAGTTATGGCCACCACCGCGACTGCGTGGAATCACATGGTCAATCGATGTTGCAGGAGCAGAGCAATAAACGCAGCGATTGTTGTCGCGGGCAAAAATTGCACGACGTGAAAGTGGAACTGCATGGCGATATGGAATACGAACAAACTTATTGAGGCGCACAACAGATGGAAGTGCAATCTGCCCGCCAGAAAAACGAAGTACATCACCAGAATCTTCAACCATGGTTGCGCGGTGATTTAGGACCAGGATTAGAGCGCGACGATCTGCAACAACACCAAGTGGTTCGTAGGTGGCGTTTAAAACCAAAGTACGCGACATGCCTGCTCCTGATCTAGCGCGTGGCTCGCGCCGATTGGTTTATCTTGCACTAAAACACCCGAACGCGCCTGTATTTAATCGCAGTATTTAGGTAAATGTTTGGATAAAGTCTCTTCATTATGAATGACTCCTTGCGTAACTTCCTGGACTGGATGGCCGGGACTCCCCTGCGGGTCCTAATCATCATTATTTCGGCTGGCTTGGCCCAAGCTTTTGGATCCCGAACAATCACGCGAGCGATGAACAAATTAGCTG
>CAIUSQ010000108.1 GCA_903901905.1 uncultured Actinomycetes bacterium | reverse complement strand
GTTTGGCATATGTTGGGTTAACTCGTGCGCGCGAAAGACTTTATATTTCAAGAGCGGAATATCGATCAACATGGGGAGCACCAAATTACAATCCTCCATCTCGTTTTCTGGAAGAAATTCCAGAAGATGTGATTACATGGCGCAATCAATCATCGGATTCACTTATCTCATCAATGACAAAAAAATCTCGAACGACAACTGCGCCTCCACCAAGGGCAACGGGTAAGAAGAGCATGGCGATGGAGTTGGCTGTAGGTGAGCGTGTGTCACATGACACCTTTGGATTAGGTACAGTTGTCGCAGTTGCAAGAGCAGGTGACAAAGCAGAAGCAACAATTAATTTTGGTCAATACGGAGAGAAGCGTTTACTACTGCGTTATGCACCCGTAGAGAAGCTCTAGGATTAGCCCGCACCAACTGATTGGCCCCTTACAACTGATTGGAAGATTTAGTGGATCTTTTTGAATACCAAGCGCGCGATATTTTTGAAAAGCATGGCGTGCCAGTTCTAGCCGCAGCGATTGCAACAACTGCTGATGAAGCAGAAGCTGCCGCAACTGCAATCGGTGGAAAAGTTGTTGTAAAAGCCCAAGTAAAAGTTGGGGGACGCGGTAAAGCTGGCGGAGTAAAGCTGGCAGAGAATCCAAAAGATGCACGTGAAAAAGCCAGTGCAATTCTTGGGATGGATATAAAGGGTCACACGGTTCGGACTGTGATGATTGCAGCCGCGGCTCCTATTGAATCTGAATATTATTTGGCAATTCTTTTAGATCGATCAAATAGAACATTTCTTGTTATGGCCTCTGTTTCAGGTGGAATGGATATTGAAGAGGTTGCACACACTGCGCCTGAAAAATTAGCAAAGGTTCCAGTATCGGCAGTTGATGGAATTTCTCTGGCAAAAGCAAAAGAGATAGTTGCAGCAGCAAAGTTTCCAGCAGATATTGCAGATCAAGTATCAGATGTACTTCTTAAGCTTTGGGAAGTTTTCCAAAGCGAAGATGCGACTCTGGTAGAAGTAAATCCATTAGTTAAAACTTCAGATGGAAAGATCATTGCACTAGATGGCAAAGTAACTTTGGATGAGAACGCAGATTTTCGCCAGCCAGATCATCAAAGTTTGGTCGATGAGGCAGGAGAGAATCCACTTGAGGCCGCTGCAAAAGAAAAGGGCCTCAACTACGTCAAGTTAGAAGGCGAAGTAGGAATTATTGGCAATGGTGCTGGTTTAGTTATGAGTACTTTGGATGTTGTTGCATATGCTGGTGAGAAACATGGCGGCGTGCGTCCGGCTAACTTCTTAGACATCGGAGGTGGCGCATCTGCGCAAATTATGGCCGATGGACTATCAATCATTCTCGGCGACAAAGATGTAAAGAGCGTTTTTGTAAATGTCTTCGGTGGAATTACAGCCTGTGATTCAGTTGCAAATGGAATTGTTCAAGCACTTGAATTACTTGGTCCAAAAGCCACTAAACCGATTGTTGTGCGCCTTGATGGCAACAACGTATTAGAAGGACGCGCAATTCTTAAGGCAGCAGCACACCCTCTTGTAGAACAGGCCGACACTATGGATGGTGCAGCAAATCGTGCTGCAGAATTGGCGGCAAATTAAATGACAATCTTTATTAATGAATCCAGCAAAGTAATTGTTCAAGGCATGACAGGATCTGAAGGAACAAAACACACCAAACGAATGTTGATTTCAGGCACCAATATTGTTGGTGGAGTAACACCAGGAAAAGGTGGCCAAGTTGTAGAGATTGAAGGTCGTCAACTTCCAATTTTTAATACAGTTGCTGAAGCTATGGCTACAACGGGTGCAAATGTCTCTGTAATCTTTGTTCCGCCAAAATTTGCAAAGGCGGCAGTAATTGATGCAATCAATGCAAAGATGCCTTTAGCTGTAGTGATAACTGAAGGAATTCCAGTGCATGACTCAGCAAGTTTCTACTCATATGCACAAAGCGTAGGATCAACCCAGATTATTGGGCCAAACTGTCCTGGGTTGATAAGTCCAGGGAAATCAAATGTCGGAATTATTCCCGCAGATATAACGGGCGCTGGGCCAATTGGGCTTGTTTCCAAATCTGGAACTCTGACCTATCAAATGATGTATGAACTTCGAGATATCGGATTTAGCACTGCAGTTGGAATTGGTGGCGATCCTGTAATTGGAACAACACATATTGATTGCTTGCGCGCATTTCAAGACGATCCCAATACGCAAGCGATAGTAATGATTGGTGAGATTGGTGGAGATGCCGAAGAACGTGCAGCAGCATTTATCTCTGAATACGTAACAAAACCAGTGGTTGGTTATATTGCAGGCTTTACAGCACCTGAAGGAAAAACTATGGGGCATGCTGGTGCAATTGTTTCTGGATCATCTGGTACTGCTCAAGGTAAAAAAGATGCACTCGAGGCAGTAGGAGTAAAAGTTGGTCAAACACCTAGTGAAACAGCCCGGTTGTTACGGGCAATAATGGGTCGATAACAATGTTAGCGCGCGTACTTGGAGCAGCATTACCCCAAGTTTTGCGCAGTATTGCCTGGCTATTGCTACCAACTTCTTTTATCGCACTAATTGCATGGTCAACAGCTGGAAGTGCAACTGGAAACACGGGTGATCCACTTCGAGCAGCGATTTGGATTTGGATTGGTGCACATCAAATTCCCTTTGATTTATCTTTAGGAACATCGGCTTTGGCTGGACATCTTTCTTACTTACCACTCGGTGCATTAATTTTTCCAGTACTTGCCATTAGAAATGGAATCTCCCGAACAGTTGACCGCCTTGATGGTGACACTTCATTGGTAGTTCCTGCTCGCGTAATTTTCTCTGTTCTTTATGCTGGTTTTGCTTTATTAGCTTCCATTCTTTCAAAAACAGATGAAGTCATGCCCGTTTGGTATTTTGCACTGATTTATGTATTTCCATTTACGCTAATCTCGTGTGCAACAGTTGCTCGTCGCACATCTTTGGGCCAAGGGTTTCTATTCGGATCACGTGTAATTGCTCTGTTACTTGGAGTAAGTGCCATCGCACTTGGTATTGCACTATTCTTGAACCTAGAGCTTGTAAAGAATTTAACAGTTGTACTCCAACCCGGAATCTTTGGCGGATTCTTGCTGCTTTTATTGAATATTCTTTATCTTCCAAATGCGATCGTAGCTACTCTGGCCTATTTTTCTGGAGTTGGTTTTGCTGTCGGATCACAAACGATGGTGTCCCCACTTTCTTTTGACCTAGATAAAATTCCAGCGATGCCAATTTTGGGTGCCCTACCTAGAGATGAATCCTTGATTTCACTTCTTGGAATAGCTGTAATTATCTTTGCAGGAGTTTTGCTTGTGACCTGGACAGTTGATCTAAACCAGAAAGTGTTAACACAGAGTTTGATCGTTGCAGCCTTGCTCTCTGCATTTCTTGGCTACTCAGCAAGTGGCGCACTGATTACAGAGGCAATGTCGGCAGTTGGTACCTCTACGTGGAAGTTCACCCTTGCAATCACAGTTCAAATGGGGTTCGGTGCACTTTTGGCAATATATGTTCCTCGGATGTTTAGGCGCACATAAAAATCTGTGGGATAACCATGTACTGACCCGATGTTCGACATTTCTCACAGGCTTGAGTCGATACGATAGTGCCATGAGCGCACAGATTTTGGACGGCAAAGCATTAGCTGCCACCATCAAAGCTGATCTTTCTAAGCGCGTATTAAAATTAAAGTCAGCCGGAGTTAATCCTGGACTAGCCACAGTTTTAGTAGGCGAAGATCCCGGCTCGCTCTCTTATGTTTCAGGAAAGCATCGCGACTGTCAGGATGTTGGCATTAACTCCATCCGAGTCGATCTACCGGCCAGCACCAGTGAAAAAGATCTTCTTGCTGCGATCTTAGATTTGAATAATGCAAAAGAGTGCACCGGATTTATCGTACAACTCCCATTACCGCCAGCGATTAATACGCAAAAAATATTGGAAGCTATCGATCCAAAAAAGGATGCTGATGGATTACACCCACTTAATTTAGGTCGCTTAGTAGCAGGTTTTGATGGGCCAATCCCTTGTACCCCAAGAGCAATTGTTGAACTTCTTAACCATTATTCAATTTCAACACAAGGTGCAAACATTACTGTTATCGGCCGGGGTATAACTGTTGGTCGCCCACTTGGACTCTTACTGACTCGTAAAAAAGAAAATGCAACAGTGACAATTACCCATACAGGCACTAAGAATTTGAAGGCGCACACTCAATCAGCAGACATTGTGATTGCTGCAATTGGTCAGGCGCATTTTCTAAAGGCTGACATGATTAAAGATGGAGCAGTTGTGATTGATGTTGGAATTTCACGACAACAATCAGGATTAGTTGGCGATATAGATCCAAGTGCATTAGCAAAATCTTCTTTCTATGCTCCAATGCCCGGTGGTATTGGACCAATAACTCGCGCAATGCTCTTGAAAAATGTGGTTGATGCATGCAGCTAAATGAGCGCCTTATTTCACTATTTAGTTACGGCGCAGTTATCTTTGGCGTTGGACTAGGAACCTTTGGAATAGTGCGAGGCGGATCACTATTTATTGCCATTGGGACAGCCGGCATCGCACTTAAATCCCGAAAATTTCGATCTCTTGAGTTTTATATTCCGCTTGCAATCGCAATAGCCCTATTTGTGCTGGCAATTGCACTTCCTCGCGGGCGGTAGAGTTCACCTATTCGCAGATTCATATGAACGGGGCCACAATGGGTGGGAAAGTCACAGTAGTTGGTGCAGGATTTTATGGTTCAACAACAGCTCTTCGTTTAGCCGAGTACGACATATTCGATACCGTTGTTTTAACGGATATTCTCGAAGGCAAGTCAGAAGGTTTGGCTTTAGATATGAATCAGTCTCGCTCTATTGAAGGATTTGAAACTAAAATAATTGGAGCAACCACTACTCCTGAAGGTGCTGGTTATGAAGCAACAGCAAACTCAGATGTTGTAGTAATAACTGCTGGTCTTCCACGTAAACCTGGCATGAGTCGTATGGATTTAATTGGAGTAAATGCTGGGATTGTGCGCGGTGTAGCAGAAAACATTGCAAAGCATTCACCGAAGGCAGTCATAATTGTCGTTTCAAATCCTCTAGATGAAATGACCGCTCTTGCTCAGATTGCAACAAAGTTTCCAAAGAATCGCGTAATGGGACAAGCTGGAATGCTAGATACCGCACGCTTTACAAATTTTGTTGCAGAAAAGCTTGGAGTCAAAGTCGGTGCCGTTAAGACTTTAACTTTGGGTTCACACGGTGACACCATGGTTCCAGTGCCAAGCCGTTGCACAGTTAACGGCAAGCCACTTGCAGATCTACTTTCAGAAAGTGAGATCGCAGAACTGGTTGATCGCACACGTAATGGTGGAGCAGAAGTTGTGGCATTGCTAAAGACTGGATCTGCTTACTACGCACCTTCTGCAGCAGCTGCACGTATGGCAAAAGCTGTGATCGAAGATTCAGGCGCAGTAATGCCAGTGTGTGCATGGGTTGACGGCGAGTATGGAATCTCTGGTGTTTATCTTGGAGTTGAAGCACAGATCGGTCGCTCAGGTGTTGTAAAAATTGTTGAGGGTTCACTTACAGATTCTGAAGTTGCAGCCCTAAAGGAGGCAGCAGAAGCAGTTCGCGCAAAGCAAGCCGATATTCAAACGCTATAAACCGAATTAATTTATGAGGAGTGAGTATGTCCAAGATTAAAGTTACAGGCACCGTAGTTGAATTAGATGGCGACGAGATGACACGAATCATCTGGCAGTTCATTAAGGATTCACTCATATTGCCTTACTTGGATGTAAATCTTGAGTATTACGACCTAGGCATGGAAAACAGAGATGCAACCGATGATCAGGTAACGATTGACTCTGCCCGTGCAATTCAAAAGCATGGCGTTGGAATCAAGTGCGCAACGATCACTCCTGATGAGGCTCGTGTTGAAGAGTTTGGTCTCAAAAAGATGTGGAAATCACCCAATGGAACTATTCGAAACATTCTTGGTGGAGTTATTTTCCGTGAACCAATCATTATTAGTAACGTTCCACGTTTAGTGCCCCACTGGTCAAAGCCAATCGTTATTGGCCGTCATGCATTTGGAGACCAATACCGTGCTACCGATTTCAAAGTACCAGGCCCAGGAAAGCTAACGATTTCATTTGTTCCAGAAGATGGATCTGCTCCAACTACTCATGAAGTATTTAACTTTGAGTCTTCAGGAGTAGCCATGGCTATGTATAACGTTGATGAT
>CAIUSQ010000107.1 GCA_903901905.1 uncultured Actinomycetes bacterium | reverse complement strand
TGATGAGCCAACAAATAACTTAGATCCCGCATCTCGTGAAGAAATCTTGGGCGCACTCGGTGAATATCAAGGCGCAGTAATCATGGTTTCTCACGATGAAGGCGCAGTGCAAGCACTTAAGCCAGAGCGTGTGATCTTGCTACCAGATGGCGATGAAGATGTTTGGAAAGAAGAGTATTTCGACCTAGTCGCAATCGACTAAGGCTTACTAATCTTCACCGTATCGCCGTTTTGATCATGAGCAAGAATTTCTATCTTTAACCCTTCTACAGTTATCACATCACCCAAGCGGAGTGCGGCATCAACAAACTCAGGATCTGTGGAACCAGGTCTGCGCTGCACTTTCCAGCCGCCCTTAATCGTTGGGATAGTCATATCTACTGTGTAGACCAAAGTTCCTTCTTGTGAAGCAGTTAAAATATCTAGTCCTTCACTTCTGCGTGATTCGAGGACCAAAATTTTTGTTTCAGATAGTTTGACCACAACAGCCTTAGTCAGGTCGTTAACTCGCTCTATCGGATCTATAACTTGTGTTATTCCAGTTGAATTTATCTCGCTTGCACTCTTGCAATTAATCTGCGAATCGTTCAGCCAGCCCAACAAATATCTATTCCAGGAATTAAGTTCGATTGCACCGACCGACCAGTTATTCGACATCAAATCCCAAGTTCCATAAGTGGGTGTACCTGGACTCACATACAAATCATGTAATCCAAATAGATGTCCAGTTTCATGAGATATCCAGCGCCAAGCGGATCCGCTTGCAAGATTCTGCCAAGCATCGGCGCCAGATAAAGAGATATTTCTTATAGGACCATCATTGCTTACGATAGTACTGGCGTTGAGTGGTCCAGCCGGGCCATAGGCAATAGATGCCCATGGAATTTCTCGCGGACTTAGAACATAAACCACATCGAATTTTGAAAAATCGACCAATGGATCTGCCGTCTTAATTGCCATTCTCCAATATCCGTCGGCATCACCTTGATTCCATGTACCTAATTTGTGAAATGAAGAGCTAACGGGCATACGTACCCAATCTTTTAAGACTTCATAATTGAATTTAACTTTGTTTCCCGACATTTTGTAATAGAAGTCATTCATGCCATCAGTCATGGGAGTGAATTCTTCGGCAGGTGGTCTTTTTCCAACGACATCGGCAAAATCGACTGGGATGATCAGGGCTTTAATTGTGCCAAAACTTGGTAAGCGTCCAGATGCCTTAGGAAATCCAACCTGCATTTCAGGATTGTTTGTTAGGTCTGTTATCTGGCATTGAGTTGTCGGATTAAACCTTGAGCTATTAGTAGGTTGTTTAATGTCTACAGTCACCGTGAAATATCCAAGAGAATTGCTGCGTAAACTCGATATCGATAACTTCCCAGAACTGTCTATTTCAGCTGAATAACGTTTACGAAGATATTGAGTTGAGTTCGGTTCAACAACATCGAAAAGGTGTGTTCCAGTTTTCAAGGCTAGATAAAAACTTCCATCAGGGTTTGCAGGATAAAATTTCCATTCACCTGCATTACTTTGGATAAACAAACCACTTGATCCCGCTGCCACTTTCTTATTGGCAGGGTTGTAGATCCAGAGTTTGACGTTGGTATCTGATGGCGGGGTTTGGGCAGTTAAGGGAAGTTCAAAACTTATCTCTTCACTAGCATTCACTCCACCTGGTCCGCCAGAGTAAAGATTTATACCTTTAACGGGAGGCGGTATTACGCCATTAGAAATTGGCGTTGCTGAGGGAGTTGGAATTGGAGTTGCTGAAGGTGTTGGGGTTGTTGGAGTTGATGTCGATGCTGTAGTTGAAGTGGCTGTTGGAGTAGGTGTTGTGGTTGGAGTAGGTACTGGCTTCTTAATGGCAACACCTTTATTCCAAACAATCTTCTTGCCTGACTTGATACAGGTGTAGTTCTTTAACTTATACAGTTGCACTTGCCCTAAGTCCCTACATGGTTTTCCAGGCACGGGCGCTGCTGCAATACTGGATGGAATAATCAAAACAGTAGCTAAGAGAGAGAAAAGTGCTAGGTACGCTTTGTGGTACATCCCCACAGAATAGTCGCAATCGACTAATTAAGCGTCAATGCGGTCGCGATCGATTTCTGCCGTTGAGATAAATTCTTTACGTGGGGCAACATCGTTACCCATCAAGAGCTCAAACATCTTCTCTGCAGCCGTTGCATCTGAAAC
>CAIUSQ010000106.1 GCA_903901905.1 uncultured Actinomycetes bacterium | reverse complement strand
GAACGGAGAGCTCTGGAACTACGATTGTTCGGTTGCCACCAGATGTAAACTCACTTGCTGCATGCGAGCAACCGTTGATATATATTTATCCTAATTTTACCTTTACAACCGCCCAGGCAAAGATTGCAAAGTTTCCAGTAACAGTTGTTATCCCGATCGACCCAACACTGATTACTCAATAAAGCCATCTTATTCGACAGGATAAAGCCGAAACCCGACCCCACCTAAGAAAGAGCCGGGCTTTGATTTCATTACCTGATCGCTAATCTTTCCCGCATCGTATTGCCCACGTCCATAACTTCGTTATCTCGCACGAGAGTGTAAATTTTCAAAGTCACCAATGGATTGCTGTGGCCCATAAATTTTGCAGCTGTAGTGACATGGACATCGTTACTTTTTAGGAAATACGCGTAAGTCTTTCGAAGAGAATGGATATTGACTCCATACGGCTCTAGGGCTTTTCGCAAAGGTTTTGGAGTTCGAGGCAGTGGATTGAAATGCCCCAAATATGGCACCACTCTGACCCCAGCCTGCGTTTTAGTTGCACCGTGAATGCTTCTCGTAACATGAACTTTTTGGTCATAAATATCTTCCTGTGTTAAGGCAACTGCCTCTCCCCAACGTAAACCGTGAAGTGCAAGAAATTTGATCTGTTCATCGTATTTTCCAAAGTTAGTTGACTGTACCTGTTCCCACGTTAAGAACTTGTAAGGCTTATTAGTAAGCCTTGGCGCCTTGATTGCCGCAATAGGGCTGACCTCAACCAGCTCACGATTCACCGCCTCCCGATAAATCACTCTGCAAGACATCAGTGTTTGGTAATACGTATGTGGAGATAAGGGAGCTAGCGCCTCCAACACATCTCGCCTTGTTACGTCACCGAGTGACTTCGTTCCAAGAGAAGGCGAAATATGTAATCTATAAGTTCCCCTGTAGTTGGCTAGGGTCTTTTTTGTAATCTTTAAGTGTTTCCAGAGTGATTGTGCGAAGTCATCAAGGCTAATTTGGGCCGTCATTTGTGTAATCCATTTCGATCGGGGAAGTGAGTATGTTGCTCATAGAGCTAGAGGAAAGCAAGTCGTAAAGTGTTGTGTTGTTACGGTGTAATTGTTGTGAATACATTACAAAGTTAGCAAAATGTCGATGTGACAAAGTTCAAATATTAGGGACAATTGGATTATGACTCATTCTTATGCGACTCGTGCGTGGGCTTTACACCACATGTCGAACGACTATTTTGGATTACAGACAATTGCTGCAATGGCCTGCATTAAACCTCGAACATTGCAAAGCTGGTTTCGCCAAGAAACACGTCGAACTAAATTATCACTCAAGATGCCGCGAGAGTATGAAAGAGCTATGGGAATTATTCTGCTTGATTTACTGCCTTATCAGGAAGATCTAATTGCAAGTTTAGTCTTTACAAACATTCGAACATTACGAGAATGGAGAGTTGAAAACCGATATCGACCTTACAATTCAGATTTAACTCTTCGAACTTTAGAAGGTGTAGTCATTCTCCAACCCCTTGTTGAAAAGAACCTAAAGAAATATGGACAGGAGAAATTTCTTGCTAACAGAATGCTGTGGCCTGATCCCAATTTGATTTATGAAGAGACTTGGAAAGAGTTAGATGAGCTTTTTTATCGAGACTTGGTTGAGCAGCGAAAAAGATATCTCCGCTCTACTAAGAAATCAAAAATTGGAGCATCACATAAAATCAAAAAAAGGGTTTTAGTTGGACCTCACTTCATGAGATACACAGAGATAAGCCGTGAAGGACAACACTTTCCTTTAGAGTCCTTTCAATCACAGAGACCTTTAAAACATTTGATAGGTGGAGGAGGCCTAGAAGCACAGGAGTTAGCCAAAATTTCAGATCAATTGCTTCCACGTGACTGGAAAATGAAAGGCAAGGTTGTGTCCATTAAAAGGAGAACTAAATCAAAAGCCTCAAAAAAGAATGATGCAGCAGCAAATGAGAAATTGGCTCCTCAAAAATTTAAAGGTGTTGGTTAGTCCCGCACCTTCTCATTCACCATGAGAAGGCCAAAGCCCGACCCCCACCTAAGTGGAAGCCGGGCTTCGGTTTGAAG
>CAIUSQ010000105.1 GCA_903901905.1 uncultured Actinomycetes bacterium | reverse complement strand
GTCTACAGCATGTGCTGCTTCTTTCTTGCTGTCATTGAAATGTGGTGCAAGCGCCGCAATGAATTGGGCCTTATTCATAGAAATCCCCTTATTACGCGTAAATAGTTAAGCAATTGCTTAACTTGTGGTCAAAACTTACGCGCAACATTGGGGTGAGACGGTCTTTGATTGGGGCGTGTCGCAGTAATTTATTTCAGGAAAAATACTCAAAAACTTCGCTTTTTATGCGTAGAAAACTCTCAAGAAGAGATTTAGAGTATGAAACAAAGTGCTCACCCTTAGCAAAAAACCCTTGATTTACGCTTATTTTGAGGGTTCTACTAAGACTTAATTGGCAAAGTTTTTGGTTTGAGAGATGTGCGCGCCTTTTCAAATGAATCAATCGATTCAGTTTGCTTCATAGTCAGACCA
Organism: uncultured Actinomycetes bacterium; assembly: GCA_903901905.1. Next base: position 3,647 of record CAIUSQ010000105.1, on the reverse strand, counting down.
ATGTCATCCAAGCCTTCCATCAAACGCCATCGAGTGTAATCATCGATGGCAAATGGAAGTGATTTACCTAAATACTTCACAGTACGACTCTCAAGATCCACAGTAATTGGAGTACTTGGATCTGATTCGATGGCTGCCCAGAGCGCTTCCACCTCGGCGATGTCAAGAATTACTGTCAGCAAACCACCTTTGAGTGAATTTCCACGAAAGATATCTGCAAATCGGCTTGAGATTACAACTTTAAAGCCATAATTTTGAAGCGCCCACACAGCGTGCTCACGTGATGAACCAGTTCCAAAATCCACTCCAGCAACAAGGATTGTGCCGTTTTTGAAAGCTTCTTGATTGAGCACAAACTCAGGATCGTTGCGCCAGGCTGCAAACAAGCCATCTTCAAAACCACTTCGCGTAACACGCTTCAAATAAACTGCAGGAATGATCTGATCCGTATCCACATTGCTGCGACGCAGTGGGACTCCTGTACCTGTGTGCTGAATGAATTTTTCCATTTATATACTCCCTACAGATCCGCTGGCGATGAAAGTGTTCCGCGCAATGCAGTTGCTGCTGCAACTATTGGACTCACCAAGTGTGTTCGCCCGCCTTTGCCTTGTCGACCCTCAAAATTGCGATTCGAAGTTGAGGCAGATCGCTCACCAACTGCAAGCTGATCTGGATTCATACCTAAACACATTGAACATCCAGCATTGCGCCATTCAGCACCTGCCTCTAAGAAAGTTTTGTCTAACCCTTCAGCTTCGGCCTCAAGTCGCACTCTTGCCGATCCCGGTACAACTAACATGCGCAAAGTTGAAGCAATTTTTTTACCCTTTAAAATCTCGGCTGCAGCACGAAGATCTTCAATTCGTCCGTTTGTGCATGAACCCAAGAAGACAGTATCGATAGCGATCGACTTCAATTCAGTACCTGCCTCTAGCCCCATATACACAAGCGCTCGTTCTGCGGCTGTGCGTGCCTCGGTATCAGCGATATCGGCAGGATTTGGAACTTTCCCACTGAGTGGAAGTCCTTGGCCGGGATTTGTTCCCCATGTGACAAATGGTTCTAATTCATTTGCATCAAGGCCAACTTCTAAATCAAATTTTGCATCTTTATCAGTAAACAAAGTAGACCAGTATGCAACAGCTGCGTCAAAATCTTCTGGGGCGTGAGGTTTTCCCTTAATGTAATCAAAAGTAGTTTGATCAGGTGCGATAAGTCCTGCCCGAGCTCCGGCCTCAATAGACATGTTACAGATGGTCATTCGTGACTCCATAGAGAGTGCGCGGATGGCACTTCCGCGATATTCAATGACAAAACCTTGCCCGCCTGCGGTGCCAATCTTTGCGATGACTGCAAGGATAATATCTTTTGAACTTACACCTGGCTTGAGAACTCCTTCAATATTAATTGCCATTGTTTTTGGACGCTGCAAAGGTAATGTCTGAGTCGCCAAAACATGTTCAACTTCAGATGTTCCAATTCCAAAAGCAAGTGCACCAAAAGCACCGTGTGTGGATGTGTGTGAATCTCCACAAACAATAGTCATTCCTGGCTGAGTAATACCGAGTTGAGGCCCAACGACGTGAACTACTCCCTGATCTTTATCACCGAGTGAATGAATACGGATACCAAACTCTTTACAATTTGCACGTAATGTATCTACTTGCAGTTTTGACACAGGATCTGCAATCGGTTTATCAATATTCAGCGTAGGAACATTATGATCTTCAGTTGCAATTGTCAGATCAGTACGGCGAACTTTGCGATTAGTAAGACGCAATCCATCAAATGCTTGTGGACTAGTTACTTCATGAATCAAGTGCAGATCAATGTAAAGCAGATCGGGTTCACCTCCTATTTGGCGAACTATGTGTTCAGCCCAAATCTTCTCCGCTAAAGTTTTACCCACGACGACTTGCTCCTTTTCCTACCCCAGTTGCTGTATCACATAATGGGATGCTAATATCACTCTGTGAACAAGAAGAATAGCGGAGTTGGCGTTTTAGACAAAGCCGTCGCTATTTTAAGCACCTTAGAATCAGGGCCTCACTCCCTGGCAGAGTTAGTGGCAGCAACAGGTATTGCTCGTCCGACCGCTCATAGGCTTGCGGTAGCACTTGAATTTCACCGCTTAGTTGCCAGGGATCTGACCGGCCGTTTTATTGTCGGTCCTCGTTCTGGGGAGTTAGGTGCAGCCGCCGGTGAAGATCGCTTACTTGCCGCCGCATCACCGGCTCTATCGGCGCTTCGAGATGCAACCGGTGAGAGCGCACAGTTATACCGTCGCCAAGGTGATATTCGTATCTGCGTCGCCGTAGCCGAGCGTTTGTCAGGTTTGCGCGACTCGGTACCCGTAGGTGCTGCGTTAACAATGCAGGCAGGCTCTGCAGCACAGATACTTCTTGCTTGGGAAGACTCTGAAAAAATCCACCGCGGCTTAACCAATGCACGCTTTACAGCAACGCAACTCTCGGCCGATCGCCGTAGAGGATGGGCGCAATCTGTAGGAGAACGTGAAGCTGGCGTAGCCTCTGTATCAGCCCCAGTTCGCGGGCCTAATGGAAAAGTAATTGCCGCAGTAAGCATAAGCGGCCCGATCGAACGTCTAGGACGTCAACCTGGCCGCATACATGCTGCTGCAGTAGTTGCTACTGCTGCTCGTCTGACTGAACACCTAACTCGCGAATAACTCTAGCGATTACTGAAAAAGAAAATCCTTTTCTCTGTAGAAGAGATTGAATTCGCCGTATCTGAACCTCTGAATCTAAACGGCTCATCGTTGAGTACTTACGCATTCCTAGTGCGAATGCGGTCCGATACTCTGACTCGTCATCAATCTCATCCAAAGCTTCATCGATGCTATTTTGATCAACTCCACGCGTTCGAAGTTCACCAGCAATAATGCGTTTAGAGATTTTCTTTGCGTTATGGCGAGATTGTGTCCACGCCTTTGCAAATTCGGCGTCATTGATTAAGCCAGCTTCTTGAAGTCGAAAAGCCGTTGCCTGAGCAACTTCATTATCGATCCCACGCTTTTTTAAGTGTGCCAGAATCTCACCCTTACTCTTTGCACGAGCCACTAGAGCATTTAATGCAATCGTGTGCGCAATCGAGTAAGGGTCAGAATTCTGATCAACCTTCACATAATCAAGCATGGTTGTTTAGAAATCAACCTCTGATGTGGCCTCATCTATTGCAGCAACCAACTCTGGATCAACCTCTACGGCAACAAAGTGGCCACGAATCTTGCCTTCAATCTCATTGGCTAGATCTGGGTTATCAAGTAGGAATGCACGGGCATTTTCCTTACCTTGACCCAATTGATCGGCTTCATATGTGTACCAAGCTCCGGCCTTCTTAACAACGCCGATCTCAACACCCATATCGATCAATGAGCCTTCGCGTGAAATACCTGTTCCATAAATGATGTCGAACTCTGCCTGCTTAAATGGTGGAGCCATTTTGTTTTTAACAACCTTAACGCGCGTACGGTTACCAACAGATTCGGTACCATCCTTGAGAGTTTCAATTCGGCGAATATCCAAACGAACTGAAGCATAAAACTTAAGTGCCTTACCGCCAGTTGTTGTCTCCGGAGAGCCAAAGAATACGCCGATCTTTTCACGCAACTGGTTAATAAAGAT
>CAIUSQ010000104.1 GCA_903901905.1 uncultured Actinomycetes bacterium | reverse complement strand
CCACACCAAAACCAAGCATCTTGATTGAAGTAACACCGCTAGTCATAAATGCTGCGAACACAACTGCAAGCAATAACGCTGCGGCCGTAATAATCCGCGCGGAGCGCTGTAAACCTTTAGCGACTGATTCAATGTTTGATTTTCCATCAAGGTGTTCTTCGCGAATTCGAGAGAGCAAGAAGAGTTCGTAGTCCATAGATAAACCAAAGACGACAACAGCAACCAAAATAACCGAACCTGTATCAAGGGTTCCGGTCACAGTGAAATCACCAACTAGCCACTTCAAGTGACCATCAATAAAGATCCATGTGACGGCGCCAAGGGTTGCAATCAGTGAAAGCCCATTGAGCAGCACGGCCTTAATCGGCAAAATTATTGAACCAGTAAAGACGAAGAGAAGAATAAAGACTGTTAGTGCGATCCAACCGAGTGCCCACGGAAGTGCACGTGCAATTCCATCTTGTGAATCTGTGAAGTCAGCTGCGGCTCCACCAATGAGTGTTCCTTCAGGAACTGGGAGAGCACGGATGTCGTGAATGATTCGTTCTGAATCAAGACTTCTGGAAGATTCTTTTGAAATCACTTGTACACGAATATCTTTTCCAAAGTATTCAATTTGGCCGACTCGTGCAATTCCGTATACGCCTTGCACTCGCGCCAAGAAATTATTTATTTCAATCTCTTTACCTGCACCATTTGGTACAACTACTTCAATCGGGCTTCCTTCTAATCCGGTGAAGCGGTCATTGATAACAGCTGATGCAACGGCTGCAGGATCAGATTTTGGAAGAACACGGGCATCAAGTTGTGCAAAAGCAATATTTGTAATTGGTGCGGAAAGAATTCCAAGAACAAGTAGAGATGCGATTACCACTGGGATTGGACGCTTCATTACGGTTCGGGCTGTTTGTGCCCAACGGCCATCTTCTTTAGGAACAATTCCGGATTTGCGCACGACACCTTTATCAATTTTGTGCCCCAAAATTGCAAGCAATGCAGGCAATGGAATGAGCGCGCCGAGCACAGCCAATGAAATAACCGATACACCGGCGTAACCAAAAGATTTAAGGAAGTTAAGTGGAAAGAGCAGAAGGGATGCCAGAGTTACGAAAACGGTAAGTCCGGAATAGAAAACCGTTTTTCCTGCCGTGGCTACTGTTGCAACAACTGAATCGTCCACGCTTTTACCGGCGTGCAACTCTTCTCGGAATCTATTAACAATTAGCAGCGCGTAATCGATGCCGAGTCCTAACCCCAAACCTGTAATGAGGTTAAGTGCAAAGACTGATACATCAGTAAACAATGTAAAGATGTAAATAATTAAAAACGATCCAAAGATGGCACTTACTCCGACAAACAGTGGCATTGCAGAAGCAACCATGGCTCCGAATACAAAGGCCATAAGTACGAAAGTTAAAGGAATAGCAATTGCTTCAGCTAGAGCCAAATCCTTTTGGATTTTGCTATTGATTGCGTGAGTGATTACTCCACCACCTGAAGCGTGAACAATGAAATTACCTTGTTTGCCATCAAATTTTGCTTGAACTTCTTTTCCAACTTTTTCAAGTGAAGCCCAGTCATTTGCTTCTGCCTTTGAGTAAATAAATAAGAATGCTGCTTTGTCATCTGCCGCCTTCATTGCAGGTGCACCACCAGTGCTCCAATATGAAAGAGTGCGATCAACATTGGCAACTGTTTTAACTTGGGCTTCAAGTGCTGCAGCTTCAGCAATAACAGCGGGGTCATTAACGTTTCT
>CAIUSQ010000103.1 GCA_903901905.1 uncultured Actinomycetes bacterium | reverse complement strand
CCTGCTCCTGCTCCAGAAGAAGGTACTCCTCAGGTAATTCCCAAGGTAATCGGAGACAAAATTTCTAGCGATATTTTTGGCCCCTTACCACTGGCAACAGCGGGAAGGAAATATGTGATCACTTTCGTAGATGATTTCTCAGGTATGATCATGCTGGGCACGGCCAAGACGAAAGAATTTCTTCACGTCGCAGTTGGTCACGTCATTCAAGAATACGCAGCAGCAGGACATCATGCCCCCCAGTACAAGAAGCCCATTGGAATTCTTCAGAGCGACGCCGAAGCGATCTATAAATCGGACCAGATGGCCCACTTGCTCCGAAGTCAAGGCATTCAACAGCAGTACAGTGCCCCCCACGCCCACGAACAGAATGGCGTCGCCGAAAGATTCCACCGCTGGATGGGAGAATCGTTAGCAACGCTCTTTGCTGACGCACCGTGGGTACCGGTAACGTTGTGGCCGCAAGCAATAATGCATCTTGCGCTGTGTTTTAATTTACAGCCTCGTGTGAGCAAAGACTTACGTGTTTCTCCATTTGAGTTATTCTATCAGGTGAAACCTTCATTCAAGAAGTTTATGCTCCTGCCGTGGGGAACCCCAGTCCTCTTCGTCGTGCCGAAAAGCGGACGAACTTGGAAGGGTGCTGATCATTCTTCTGAAGGTATGTACATGGGTCCAAGCCTCCAGGCCAAAGAAGCCATTCGCGTCTATCACGTGAAAACGGGAATCATAATCACCACTTATTCGTGGCACGAAATGCCACTTCCTCCGAATTCCTGGCCAAAGTTCACTCAAAGCGGTACTCTGTTCATTAACCAACAGGAAGAAGCGCCCATGCCACTTCCAGTGGAACTAGAGTCAACTTCTCATTTTACCTTTGATGAAATTGATTCTAATTTACCAGTTATCCCCCCCTCAGTCTCTGATGCAGCAATTATTTCTGCAGGAATCTCTTCAGATATTCCAGCATTACAAGGGGGACAAGCCGCTGCAGATACTGTGATCGACAAAGCTGATGTCGATATTCAAGAAGACAACGACAACGAATTGTCTGAAGACGTTGATGCCCATCTTCGAGCAAAGCAAACGGAATTTTTGGAAGACGTCGGCACCAGAGCTTCTACGAGAAGCGGTACCGGTCTAACTGGACACTTGCGTAAGGTAATCGCACGTGTTTGTTTGATTAACTTAAACAGAGAAAGAGCAGTCAGAAGAGTCAAGGAACGCACAGCCAATATGCCTTCTCTAAAACAAGCTCTCGCCTCACCAGAGCGAGAAGAATGGAAGCGAGCCATCAATTCCGAATTGGAACAACTGGTACTATTGGACGTTCTGGAAGATCCAGTAGGTCCTATCGACAAGGTGGTTGAGACGATGATAGTGCTCAAGAAGGTTGTCGACGCCAACGGAATTCCGGTTAAGTTCAAGGCGAGACTGGTTGCCATAGGCTCGAGACAGCCCATAGGAACCTTTGGATATTGTGGAAGCGCTACTTCGCGAAACATCACGGTGAAGACATTCATCGCTGGAGCTGCCGCAAGAGGTAAAAAGGTAGTCGGTTACGATGTGCCTGGTGCTTATTTGCAGGCAACAACCGCCGAAGCATCGACTACCGATGGAGATCCAAACATCGTGATCAGGATGCCCGATGGATCTTTCCGCAAATTGAAGAAATTCCTTTACGGGCTCAAGCAGTCCGGAGCCGAATGGTTTGACAGGTACTCCAAGTTCCTAATAAGTCTTGGATACGACAGATCTGAGACAGAACCATGTCTATGGATTTGGAGAGAAAATCGGGAGGCCATTTTTGGTCAACCACTTGCTACTAACGAACGTTACCATTTAGTGTGTGTATTTGTAGATGACAATCTCGCATACGGCAACTGTGAGGTTGCAAGAGATTTCTTTGAGTCTGAGTTCGAGAGGGAATTCGGAGAATGCAAACGAAAGGAAGGCGCCTTCACCTTCCTAGGAATGCTGATAGATTGCAAGGGTGAAGATATCATTATTTCTATGCCGAATTACGCAGAGAAGGTCGTACAAGCAGGAGGGATTAATCCCTCCAAGACTTCGTCCATTCCGGGGATCTCTCATTGGAGCCACAATCACACGGAGGTGGACCCTGCAGACTTGGAACCAACAGATAAGTTGGAATATATGAGATTAATGGGTGTAATAAATTTTTTTGCAACTACACTACGTTTTGATTTGCTTAACTGCGTGTCGAGATTGTCTCAATATCTTCAGGCGCCACTAGTGTGTCACATGAAGCAGCTGAAGAAAATTTGCGCATACGTCAACGGTTCAAGGGATGTCGTGCTTACTTATCGAAAAAGCAAAGACTTCAAACTAAGAGGTTTCGTAGATGCGTCTCATGATTCTAACGCTATTGATTGTACAGGTCAATCAGGAAGCGCTATCTTTTTCGGTGAAAATTCGGGCGCAGTATCAGCTCAGTCCAAGAAGCAGAAGGACGCGGCAATGTCCTCAGCGGAAGCAGAGACGACGTCTCTACTGGACCTAGAGAGAGAGGTTGTGTGGGTAAAGGAAATCCTCCAGGATATGGGTTTTCAGATGGAAGATCCAGTCGAGATCTACGAAGACAACGCCGCAACCTTCGTTTACGGCCAAGGTGGAGGAAATTATGGCAGAACCAAGCATATGCGAAGAAAGATCGCAAATGTTGCTGCATACATCAAGTCGGGTCTTGTTGTCATGATCAAGGTAGACTCAGCATCCAACATTGCTGACATGATGACGAAACAAGGTCTTGTATCCAGCTTCCTGTTCCTTCGACAAGGTTTATTCAATGGACCTTTCATCTACTAATTACTCTTTGTAACGTCTTCATCAATTTCGATCGAGATGTTCTTTTTCCCACGAGGTTTTGTTCCATACTTTCCATTCTGGTCTGTTGGGCATTGAGTATTTTTGGATGTGTCTAAGTTCGGGAGTGTTACTGGCGTGTATGAACTACAAGGGTGTGTTGTAATTCACCTGGGGAAATGAAGATATTAATCGTGTTTTTATATCTAATGTAGTTGTCATTTAGCGGAGATTGTTTAGTGAATTACTGCTATGTTTAGTATGCTAGTTCATTCTCTTAGTATTAATATTCCCTTAAGGAGTATAGTGTTTTGGGTTTGGTGTGCCTTCTTTGTCGGTTGTATTGATGAAAATCAGCGCACCAAGGATAGGTTTGATTGACCGTTGAGTCTCTCTAGAGAGCTCACTTTTAATCTAATTATTATAGAATCCTTACGTTCTATACTAAGTTTATTAACGGTATCAAACAACTGTATTTCAACAGGTATAAATTAGTGTTGTAATTCACCTGGGGAAATGAAGATATTAATCGTGTTTTTATATCTGATGTAGTTATCATTTAGCGGAGATTGTTTAGTGAATTACTGCTATGTTTAGTATGTTAGTTCAT
>CAIUSQ010000102.1 GCA_903901905.1 uncultured Actinomycetes bacterium | reverse complement strand
TAGCTCGTATCATCGAAATGGCTAGATTCAAAAGATAAATAAAAGTGTAGTTCGCGGTACAGCAATACCCAACTACTCTAACAGCTATTGAGGAGCTATCAGCATGTGTATTTATTGCGGAACTACCAACTACCGAAAGATTTATGAAAATCATAATGGTCCTATTCCAAAAGATGATATAGGTTGGGCATATGATATCCATCATATTGACGGGGACCGAAAAAACAATCATCCTGATAATTTAATTGCGGTCACCGTGCAAGAGCATTATGACATTCACTATGCACAAGGAGATTGGATGGCATGTTGGAAGATAGGCGTTAGAATTAGGAAGCCAATGGATGAACTTTCTGAACTAGCTAGTAAAGGCCAAAAGATCCGGGTTCAGAACGGAACACACCATTTATTAGGCGGTGAAATACAAGGTCAAACAAGCAGGCGCCGCGTTAAAGAAGGAACTCACCATTTGCTAGGAGGACAGTTACAGCGACAGCGAGTAGCATCCGGAGAACATCATTTCTTGGGAGGAGAAATAGCACGAGTCGCAAACCGAAAAAGAATAGCAAATAAAACTCATAATCTACTTGGCGGCGCAGTAACAAGAAAACAACTAGAAACCGGAGCACACGCTTCCCAAATAATGAAGACTTGCGAACACTGCGGAGAAACAGTCAATGCTATGCAGTTTGGACGATTTCATGGTATAAAATGCCCGAAACGCAAAATAGCATAATATATTGTTACCAATTAAGTTGTAAATACATTGCACATGAGTTATAACAGACTTATGTGTAGTTGTCTCCGACAGCGAAACATAAAAACACACTTAAAAGCTCAACTTAGGCACATTTAAAAAGGAGATTATACAATGGCAAGTCTAGCAGAAATCCGGGCGCGTTTAGCAGCCCAAGAAAACAAGGGCCAAAATAACGGCGCCCGCACTCAATCAGATAACGCAATCTATCCCCACTGGAACATCAGCGAAGGTGCTACTGCAACCATTCGTTTTCTTCCAGACGCTAACCCTAACAACGAATGGGGTTTTTGGGTAGAACGTCAGATCATCAAGCTCCCGTTCAACGGGGTGAAGGGTGATCCTAATGCAAAGCAAATCACTGTACAGGTTCCTTGCGTAGAAATGTACGGCGAGAATTGTCCTGTTCTCGCAGAAGTTCGTCCTTGGTACAAGGATGACACCCTTAAGGAACTCGCTAACAAGTATTGGAAGAAGCGTTCTTACATCTTCCAAGGCTTCGTTCGCGGTAACCCTCTCGGTGATGATGCTACTCCGGCGAATCCAATTCGACGTTTTATTATCTCTCCTCAAATCTTTACCATCATCAAGTCTTCGTTGATGGATCCTGAAATGGAGTACTTGCCGACGGACTATACTAACGGCTTGGACTTCAACGTTAAGAAGACCTCAAAAGGCGGATACGCTGACTACTCGACTTCTAACTGGGCCCGTAAGGAATCCCCGTTGACTGAGGCTGAGACAGCAGCAATTGAAGCGCATGGTCTTCACAATCTCGCTGACTTCTTGCCCAAGAAGCCAAGCGAAGCTGAACTTCGTATCATTAAGGAAATGTTCGAAGCATCTGTTGATGGTCGTCCTTACGACAACGACAAGTGGGGTGCATACTATCGTCCGTATGGTCTTGCAGCTCCAGAAGGTGCATCAGCTCCGGCTACAACTACTGAATCGGTCCCGCCGACAGTAGTTGACTATCAGCCAACTCACGGTGGTCATGCACAGGCCCCGGTGGATGACACTCCTCCGTTCGAAACTGATGAGCCTATCAAGGTTCCTGATCAGTCAACCTCGAGCGATAAGGCTGCTGACATCCTTGCGATGATCCGTAATCGTAACAAGGCTTAACGGCCTAGGGGAGGGGTAAAACCCTCCCCGTACCCGTGATATGGAGAAACCTTATGACAACACCAGAAGACAGATTCCGCGCTCTTAAACAGAGTCGCAAACTGTTAGAGGAGCTTTGCGATCCAGGCAAAACGCCTCGTGTTCCAAGCATCATAAGGGACCGCGCTCGTGGAATCCTGCGTCATTATCCAAATGATTATGAACTAGAACAACTCGCAACGACCAGCCCCGAAATGCTTGAAAAAGTATCAAGTAATGATAAAGTATTCAAACAGATTGTAAGATAGGAATAAAAATTGGCAAAACCATTT
>CAIUSQ010000101.1 GCA_903901905.1 uncultured Actinomycetes bacterium | reverse complement strand
GCCTTGATCTTAAATACCATTTATGGATATCTACAATTATCTGGAAATGATTTTGTTAATTGGGTTAATCCTTACAATCCAATTATCGGTACTTTAGGAAACCCCAATTTTAGTTCCTCAATTTTAGGTTTAACATCCTTAGCGACTTTGATTTATGCAACTTTTGCTAGTAAATCAAATTATCTTCGGATCTCTTTGGCTGCTTTAGCAGTTTCTGGAGTTGTTCTGGCTTATCTAACTGAATCTATCCAAGGCCCAATTTCCTTTGCAGTCGGTTTAACAGTTGCGATTATTGGCGCTCTTTGGATAGCCAAAAGAAAAGCAATCTTCTATTCCCTGTCTGCGTTGGCAATTTCTGGTGGAACTTTTTTAATTATCTCAATGTATGGGTACGGACCGCTTGGCACTGCTTTAAATCAGTACACATTGCGGTTACGTTTTGGATATTGGCAAGCAGCGATTGAGATGATGCAAAACCATCCATGGCTTGGTGTAGGTGTTGATTCGTACGGAGAATACTTCCGCCGATCAAAACCACTTGCGTTAATTTTAAGTAATGGTCCTGAATTGATGACAAATAATGCGCACTCAACACCATTCCAACTTGGTGCGACATTGGGAGTACCCTTTTTCTTGCTATATGTCGGATTACAGATTTATGTAATTATTCGATTTATTAAAGCGTTTAAGACCCCCACTGCATCTGCCAAACCACTACTTGGATTATTTGCAGTCTGGGTGGCGTTCCAACTGCAATCCCTGATCTCATTAGATCAACTTGGATTATCTATTTGGGGTTGGGTCCTAGGCGCGGCAATTATTGGTCTTTCCTTTGATGGGGAGACAGCGGTGATTCCAGTAACGGTTAAAGGACCCAAGAAAATTGAACGCACAAAAGAGGTGCCTCCAGCCTTCTTAAAACCTGGGATTGCGATTGGAGCGATCCTCGGATTTTTAATCGCGCTACTTCCAATGCGGGCAGATTTGGCCATGAAGGCTGCGATGGAAACTCCATGGAGCCAAGAGGATGAAGCCAGCAAGCAAACCAGATTGGCTAATTTAACTTTTGCCATCAAATCACTTGAACATGATCCAACCTACGTCTCACAAGCTATTACTGAAGTTTATAAAATGGGCAAAATTGATGAGGGCCTTGCTTTGGCTAAAGCGGGCGCTGCCTTGCATCCAGAATCTTTTGATTCGCAATTCATGGTTGTTGATATGTTAGAACAGAATCAACTTTGGAAAGATGCAATTCCATATCGCAAACTAACCACTGAATTAGATCCAATGAACTGGAATGTGTGGATGGCTTTTGCGCGGGATCTTGAAAATACTGGGGACAAGGTCGGAGCTAAATTTGCGTTGAATAAAGTCCTGGAATTCACAAATGATCCAAAATTTATCGCGGATGCTAAGAATGGTTTAACAAGGCTCGGGTCATAGCTATGAGTTCTAAAACTGTTGCAATTATTGGACAAGGATATGTTGGTTTGCCATTAGCGATGGCTGCGACTTCAGCCGGATGGAATGTAATC
>CAIUSQ010000100.1 GCA_903901905.1 uncultured Actinomycetes bacterium | reverse complement strand
TCCATATACAGCAGAGCTCATTGCAGAAGTGGCAAAATGCGGACTTGATGAAGTAAACCAGGCCTGTGTTCTTGCTGAGAAAGCTTTTAAAAGAGGAATGCCGCTATACGAAAGAATCGCTGTTTTAGAGAGATTAGCTTCAATTTTAACTGCAAGAGATGAAGATTTTGCGGCTGTGATAACGCTGGAATCCGGAAAATGTATCAGGGATAGTCGAATTGAAGTAAGACGAGCGATAGAAACAATTAAGTTCACTGCAGCTGAAGCTCGCACTGTGGCTTCACGAGTAATACCTACTGATGTTACAGAGGCAGGTTTTGGAAGTTTAGCTCTGGAAAAGAGAATTCCCCGTGGAGTTGTAGCAGCGATAACTCCATTTAATTTCCCATTAAATACAGTTGTCCATAAAGTTGCCCCTGCGATTGCAGTTGGATGTACGGTCGTACTAAAACCAGCACACCAGACACCGCTTACAGCGCTTCTATTTCAACAGTGTGCCCTTGAAGCAGGTTTAGGAAAAGATTGGCTCCAAGTAGTAACAGATGGAGATGGTTCAGCTGGAGCAGCCCTTGTTGAAAATCTAATTCCAAGTGTAATTAGCTTTACAGGGAGTTCACGCGTTGGTTGGTCAATTGCTGCAAAATCACCACGGAAGAAGACATTGTTAGAGTTGGGCTCAAATGCTCCTGTAATTGTCACTGAAAGTGCGGATATCGAAGATGCTGCAGAAAAAATCGTTACTGGTGCATATGCCGCAGGTGGCCAAAGCTGTATTTCTGTTCAGAGAGTCTTTGTTCACAGATCAATTTATGAGAAGTTTCAAGGGATTATTGTCGCAAAGGTGGCGCAATTAAAAGCCTCAGATCCATTTGAGGAATCAACCAGCGTTGGGCCTCTAATAACTGTTGAAGCTGCTCAGAGAGTTAATTCGTGGATTGATGAAGCAGAAGCTGCGGGCGCTTTGATTCTTGTCGGTGGCTCTCATGGGCAAAAAGTTAATCTTCCAACCATTGTTGCCAATGCACCACTTGGCACTAAGTTGCGCGAGCAGGAAGTGTTTGGACCTGTTTTCACCATGCTGGTTTATGACTCTTTCAGCGAGGCGATAAACCTTGCAAATGAAACTATTTATGGACTCCAAGCTGGTGTATTTACCCATGATCTTTCTCAATCATTAGCAGCTTTTGAATCACTATCTTTTGGTGGAGTCCTCATAAACGACATCCCAACGTCGAGGCTGGATCAGCAGCCTTATGGGGGCGTCAGCGAATCTGGCAATACCCGCGAAGGCCCACATTACGCGATGCATGAACTAACAGATGTTCGGATGCTCAGAATGCGTTCAACCCAAGTTGGGACCATCAAATGAAAAAAGTATTAGAAGGCATTCGAGTTCTTGATTTTACGGAACGAGTACAGGGTCCTTTCGCGTCACAAATCTTGGGAGACTTGGGTGCCGACGTTATCAAAGTTGAACGCGTAAATCCCAAAACGCCTGACGGGCGAAGTGATGAGAGATATTTAGAAAGCTCTGAATTACCTACGCTATACAGCGCGACTTTCCTGGCAAATAATAGGAATAAACGTTCGATTGCAATTAATCTTAAAGATCCTGAAGGAATTGCAATCGTGCATCAATTAGTTGCTACCAGCGATGTAGTTTGTGAAAACTTTAGACCAGGTGTAATGAATCGCCTTGGTCTAGGCTACGAAAAATGTCTAACACTTAATGAGAAAATAATTTATCTGTCTTCAACAGGCTATGGCTCTAAGGGGCCATACAGTGAAATGCCTGGACAGGATATTTTGGCACAAGCCATTAGCGGTATGGGGCAAATGAATGTTTCCGCTTCAGGTCATCCTCAACCAGTTGGAATGTCCATCACTGATCTCTTGGGAGGTATCTATGGAGCTCTTGCAGTTGTCTCCGCAATTCTCCATCGTAATCAGACACAGGAAGGCCAACTCGTTGAAGTAGATTTACTCAGTAGTGCCATTTCAGTATTAAATGAACATGCTGTGCATTTTCT
>CAIUSQ010000099.1 GCA_903901905.1 uncultured Actinomycetes bacterium | reverse complement strand
TGCTATTAGTAAAGACTCCAGTAAGGCATATGTTGCCGAAATGGGAGGTAGCAGAATTCACGTTATCAACCTTGCAGACTTTTCAACTACCTATATTCCAATTGGAAGTAATCCTCGAGCAGTAGTTCTCTCACCAGATGGAACAAAAATGTATGTGACTATGAATCTATCTGGACGCGTTGCATCTTGGGATTTAATAACAAACAAACCTGGTAAATCTGTGCGAACTGGTAATAAGGCTAGAAGCCTTGCTTTATCTTCTGACGGCTCTGAGCTCTTTGTTGTAAATTATTTAAGCAACACGATGTCAAAAATTCAAACCTTAGATATGAAAGTTTTGGAAACAATAAAAGTTTGTCCAGAACCGATTGGAGTTACTTACGACAATCCGACTAAGAACACATGGGTTGCTTGTTACCGAGGGCAGATAAAGATTTACTCAAATAGCTAATTAAATCCCTGAAGGTAAGGGAGAAATCTCTGCTGGAATATTGGGGGCAGCGATTCGCCCAAGAATTTTATCGATCGCTGCTCGTGCCTTTTTGAGTGATGTGTACCCTCTTGGAATCTGATCGGCAAGTGTGACAAAAACATACTCGCGATCTGAAGACTCTACATACCCAGCCAATGTGGCAGTACCGTTAAGCGATCCAGTTTTTGCCCGCACTAGACCGACCGCTGTTGGTGCTGTATCGATAAAACGCTCGTTTAAAGTTCCAGAGACACCGCTAACTGGTAACACCGGATAAAGGCCCGCAAATCGTGGATCTTTTCGAAGTTTATATAGAAGTTCACCAATCATCTTTGCTGTAACTTTATTTGACTTTGATAAACCACTTGCATCCTTTACTACAAGTTTTGATGAATCTATTTGAAGTTCAGCTAAGAGCTTTTTGAAGATTCTTTCGACACCTAAAATTCCAAATGGTTCTCCAGCAGCCTGTGAAGATAAGCGAGCTAATCTCTCAGCAAGTTGATTGTCACTCCACAACATCATCCAATCTAGAATTTTTGCAACTGTAGGCGAAGTTTCTGTAAGTATTGGGATAGCAGTTTCGCTAAACATTTGATCTGCTTTTTCAGCCTTAAATTTTGGTTTAAAACCACGCTTGGCCCAATATGTCTTGAAGTTTTTTACATCTTGCTCAAATAAATCACTGTATATGACGGTGTAGTCAACTAGCTCACCAGCGTTATAGCTGCGTATTGCATTGGTTGCATTGCTTGCCATATGAGTTAATGAAGCTCTACTCATTTTTCTCGCAACCGAATGAGTGGTACCGACCCATGGGTCCAATGAACCTTTAATATAAATTGTATTTATTTCAGGAGCGATGCGAACTTCTGTGGTGAAGACTTTAAGTGGATCTAGATATTGCAAAACTATTGCTGCTGTTAATAGTTTCATTACTGAAGCGGGTTTACGTTGTGCGTATACATTCTTTTCATAAATTGTTTCACCTGTCGAACCATCTATAACAATCATTGCCGGGTTGGACAAAGTTGGGGAATTTAAGAGTTTTTCAAAAACAGATGGGATTTCTGTTGGTTTAAGACTTGCATTAGCTGGTGATGAAACCAAAGTTAAGACAATAGTTGCGACTAAAACGCTTCTGGATTTAAACATTGAAACCTTTATCGAGCAGAGGCGATTACAATATTAAATATCGTTAGCCCCAACATCAGTAGCCAAACATTTCTAGTGAGTTCTGGTTTTTTTAGATTTTTGTATCCAAGGCCAAGTATCACTAACAACACTAGAAACTTTATGCCGATAGTTGTGTGATTAAGGGTTTCTTCTGGTTTTACTGAGTTATGTAGGCCGACCATGATCAGCCCTGCAATCAACGCAGTCAGAGTCGCATGCAAAACGCCAGGATTAAGTCTGCGAGCGCTCTTCTTTGTTTCGCGGAGCAAAAGAAAAAGAATTCCCACTATAGAAAGTAGATGAATCACATATGCGATTGTGTTGATTGCTCTCATGAGTTCAGTTTAGAGTGCTCACATGTCTTCTCCAACCACCCCAGCCAATATTGGTCCTGGAGAGTTTTTTCCAGTAGTCGGGGTTGGGCCACACGAAAAACCTTGGCCCCAAGATTCTCACTTTGATCCTGAGTTATTACTTAATGGTGATCGCCGTAATGTATTAGATAAGTATAGATATTGGAGTGTTGAGGCAATTGTTGCGGACCTAAACACAAAGCGACACAAGTTAGAGATTGCAATTGAAAATTGGCAACATGATTTAAATATTGGATCAGTAGTACGCACAGCTAATGCCTTTAATGTTAACGCTGTTCATATTGTTGGAAAACGGGATTGGAATAAGCGCGGAGCAATGGTTACAGATCGCTACTTAACTGTGATTCATCATCCATCTGTGGCTGACTTCTCAGAACACTGCAAGGAGCGCGGGATTCCAATTATCGGAATAGATAATGTGCCCAGCTCTAATCAACTTGAATCAGCACAATTGCCTGAAAGTTGCGTCCTTCTATTTGGTCAAGAGGGTGCAGGAATGTCTGATGAAGCAATTGCAGTATGTAAAGATTTATACGAAATTAATCAATATGGATCAACAAGATCCATGAACGCTTCTGCTGCAGGTGCGATTGCAATGTATCACTGGGCCTTACAGTATCTACCACGTTAAGAAACTATTTCTGCTAGCAATCCATCCACTGCGCGTTCAACCATAGCTAACGTTGTTTCATAGGCTTTATCACTTTGATTATATGGATCTGGAACTTCTAACTTAAAATAATCAGCAGAACTTGGATCAATGTCTTTTAGCTCTGGATCAAAACTTCGTAAGTAAAAAACTTTAGAACGATGCTCTTCATTTTCTGCCAATGAAATAACGTTGTAATGATTTCTTGAATCCATCACAAGAATTAAGTCGTGAACAAAGAAATCAAGGCTGGTGAACTGCTTCGCGGTGTGTTCATGCGTATATCCAGCTTTTTCCCAAATCTTCTTCGAAGATGGATGCGGACCTTGTCCGATATGCCATGGGCCAGTACCTGCGCTATCTACAGTGATAATTGGCCACTTGATTGCCTTTTTTTTGTGTGCCAGTACTGCCGCTGCCATGGGCGAGCGACAAATATTTCCTAAACAAACCATGGTGACGCTGATTTGATCAGATTTTTTAATTGAGGAGATCGCGCTGGGGTTCATCTTCTAACGCCTCTCGAACTGATTTCAAACGACGCTCAATCTCATTTGCCTCATCGATTCGACCTTGCATCCTCATAATTTTGCAAATCCGGGTTTCAATATCCACAATGAATTCAAAATCTTTAGGCTCGTCTTCGCTAACTACAACTAGGACATTTTCTAGAGTCGCTAGACCATCATCGAATTTTTCAAGCAATATTTGTGCTTTCCCATACTCAAACATTGCAAAAATCTCGCGGCGGTGATCGTGTCCTGTCTCAAAAACATCTACAGCTTTTTGCGCAGTCTCGAGTGCAAGTTCACCTTCGCCAAGTTCAATAAGGCAGGAAGCAATTTTTTGGTCGCACCTGGCAACATGTATAACTTCTTTGTTACGCTTAAATAACGCGCGGGCTTCTTTGAAGGCTTCAATCGCTTTCGTGTAATTTTTCAACTCACGTTCGGCGCAACCGACCAAATGAAGATCATTTGCTGCACCAATTTCATTGCTGTCAACAAGGTGCTCTTGAGCACACTCATTCATTGTTAAAACCACTTTCTCATACTGCTTTGATGTGTACCACCATTCACCTAATGTGCAAGCAAGTTCTAATGCGATAGGTGATTTGTTCTCTCTTAAAATCTCAACTGCCTTACTCATTGCAGTTGCTGCCTCATCAATTCGCTTAAGTTGATTTAAGTTGTAACCAATAGCTGAATAAGCTTGAGCTAAACCTTCAGATGCCGATGTAACTCCAAGTTGTGAATAAATATCACGCGCTGTTTCTGCGAGTGCGAGCGCTTCGTCATATTGACCACGAGCAAATATTCGAGCGCTTAACTCGTAAAAAGTACTGGCTCGCTCTTCGCCTTCAACCTCGGGGATTCGATCCCAAAGCATCTCTTCGGAGACGAGTTCCTCCATACCTTCGTCGTCGCTCATGCACGTGACCCTATACGCACAATGTTAAGGGGGCGTGAGAATTTCCCTCCGTGCCAAGAGCAATTTTGAGGGCAATCTGCGGGCTTGCCACCCATAGGGGCTATCAATGCCTAAAAGATGCAGATGCGAATCGTTTGCATTAACATTTTCTCATGCACATTCCTGATGGCTTTATAGACGTACCTACCTCAGCCGCATTTGTCGGACTCTCTGCAATAGGCATAGGCGCAGCCCTAAAGGGAGCCCGAACCCAACTAGACGACAAGACCGCACCACTTGCTGGGCTAACGGCTGTGTTTATCTTTGCAGTTCAGATGCTCAACTTCCCGGTTGTAGCTGGAACAAGCGGCCACCTAATTGGTGCTGCCCTCGCTGCTGTTTTGGTTGGCCCGTGGGCTGCGACCTTAGCTTTAACGGTGGTCTTGCTAATGCAAGCATTTTTGTTTGCAGATGGCGGCCTAACTGCCCTTGGGCTCAGTGTTTTTAACATGTCAATTATTTCCGTGTGGGTTGGATATGCGGTGTTCTTAGTGATTAAAAAGTTTTTGCCAAAAAATAAGTCATCGGTTGCAATTGCCGCATCTATTGCAGCAGCAGTCTCAGTTCCTGCCGCAGCATTTGGGTTTTGGATTCAATATGTAATCGGGGCAACTGGAACATTCTCTGATTCAGCAGTCTTCACATCAATGATTGGAATCCATGTTTTGATTGGAATCGGTGAAGCGATCATTACAGGCTTAACAGTTACAGCAGTACTGGCAAGTCGAAGTGACTTGGTTTTTGGTTGGAAAAACAATCAAAAGGCATTGGAGATTAAGAATGTCTAAAAATCGCAAGTTCTATATCGGGGGATTTATTGTCTCTCTATTTCTTGCCGGAGTAGTTTCTTTTTATGCCTCTTCATCTCCTGATGGACTTGAAAAAGTTGCCGAAGATATTGGTTTCATTGAAACAGCTAAAGACCACACATATGCCGATGGAGCCTTAGCTGATTACGGTGTAAAAGGAATTGAAAATGAGCGAGCCTCTGTTGGTGTTGCCGGAGTAATTGGCGTAATTGGGACGGCAGTTGTTGCCGGAGTCTTTTTTAAGATTGTTGCCCGAAAGCCAGAAAAGACTAAGCGTTAATACGCAGGTTCAAACCCATCATCATGGACATGATGTGGGTGAGCGGCTTTATCTCCATCGCCACTCAATCGTCCATGAAACTGCCTCTTACCTTAAAGTAGTTGCTGCAATCGCTTTCATTCTGGTTGCCGTCTCAACACCAATTACAAATTGGCAAGCATTTATCGGTTATTTTACTTGGGTTTTAGTAGTTGCCGCGATTGCAAAAATTCCCTTTACCTTGCTTTTTAAGCGGGCACTCATTGAAATTCCATTTATTTTCTTTGCTATTTTGATGCCCTTTTTTGGATCAGGAGAGAGATTTGTTGCCGGGCCTTTCAATTTATACCGAGAGGGATTGATCGCAGGTGCAGGGATTGTTGTAAAGGGCACCCTTGGCGTGCTGACAGCAATAATTCTTTCGACAAGTACAACAGCCCGAGAAATTCTCCGTGGTTTAGAGCGATTGCGATTGCCAGCTCTTATGGTTCAGATCGCATCTTTTATGTTGCGCTATGTCAATGTGGTTAATGATGAAATGGAGCGAATGAAAGTTGCGCGTGATTCGCGAGGCTTTGAAGCAACCGGACTGAAACATTGGAAGGTATTAGCAACAGCAGCTGGGGCACTTTTTATCCGCTCATATGAACGTGGTGAACGAGTACACCTATCAATGCTTTCCCGAGGATACGAGGGGGTATTGCCTCATGATGAAGTTGAAAAATCTAAAGCATCTTCATGGTTTATGGTCTTGATGTATCCATTTGTTGCAGTTGTAATTCTTGTAATAACCACTTTGATTGGAAACCAATAATGACTACGTCGAGCTTAGAAATTAAAGAGTTAGCATTTGCATACCCAGATGGCAATCAAGCTTTATTTGGAGTTAATCTCTCAATGGTAAAAGGTGAGCGAGTAGCACTCTTAGGTCCAAATGGAGCTGGAAAAACTACCTTGGTTATGCACATGAATGGAATCCACCCAACGGAGCAAGGATCGGTTCGTATTGCTGGTGAATTAGTTGATTCTAAAAATAAAGAATCAATTAAGCGAATTAGGTCAAAGGTGGGAATTGTTTTTCAAGATCCCGATGATCAATTGTTTATGCCAACTGTCGGAGAAGATATTGCCTTTGGCCCAGACAACATGGGAAAAAGAGGGGCAGAGCTAGATGCAGTTGTAAATGATGCCCTTGAATTAGTTGGAATGGCAGAGTTTAAAGACCGTCCACCGCATCACCTCTCTTTCGGACAACGCAGACGTGTTGCAGTTGCAACAGTGCTTGCTATGAGGCCAGAAATTCTTGTTCTTGATGAACCATCATCAAATCTAGATCCAGCAAGTCGACGTGAATTGGCCGATATTTTGCGATCACTAGATATCACGATGGTTATGGTCACTCACGATCTTCCTTATGCAAATGAACTATGCGAAAGAGCGGTTATTTTGAATGGTGGGGTTATTGTCGCCGATAATTCCACGCGTAATATTCTTACAAATAAGGCTTTATTAGAGGCTAATCGCCTTGAACTTCCAGTTGGTTTTTCAATTCAATAACCTGCGGTAGAATTAAGGTATTGGTGCAATCGCATCAATGCACTTCCCCCAAGTGCTGCAACATGCAGCACTACATGCGAGTCTTATCTTCGCCCTGGACGCCATTAGCGCGATCCATACCCGAGACGCGCTTGTCGTCTTGATTG
>CAIUSQ010000098.1 GCA_903901905.1 uncultured Actinomycetes bacterium | reverse complement strand
TTTTGGCCGCGCTCAACTTCTGATAAGTATCCAAGTGATACTCGTGCATCACGTGCAACATCTCGCAATGTTCGTCCTTGATCAGTTCGTGCGGAACGAAGGATTTGACCAACAGCATCACGTACTAGAACCATCGTCATTCCTTTCTTACGACCGTATAAATCCGTTAACAAACTAAACTCGAGTATTAAGGATACGCGCAAAGGCGGCAATCGCGCTTGATGTAGCCGCGTTTCGCACAGTTTCACGCTCACCTGGCAGGGCCAGCTCAGTTGTTTGGTTAATCGGCCCCCTTATCGATACCCATACAGTTCCAGCAACATGGGAACCAACTGGACCGGGACCTGCGACTCCTGTCGTTGCAATCGCCCACGTTGTACCAAAAGTTTGTAACGCGCCTTGAGCCATGGCCTCCACAACCTGCTCACTTATAGAGGAGTGCTCCTTAATAAGTTTAGGGTCAACTTTTAAGTGGGCAACTTTCACTTCATCACTGTATGCAGTTAAACCACCAACGAAGACATCTGATGCACCAGAAATTCGCACCAGAGTAGAGCTGATATATCCACCAGTAATTGATTCAGCGGTACTTAAAGTTTCACCGCGTTGACGCAATGCATCGATGATTTGGGCAACTAAGCCATCGTTCTCATCTGATCGCATCACAGTTGGTTCTTTCTCTTTGCTAAATTGGCGAATTTGGAGACATTGCAGATTTTACATAATAAATACCCGTAAAGATAGTCAGGATAATCGCGATATACATAAATCCATCTCTAAACCAATATAAAGATGAACTAAGTGGAAGAACATAAAAACCAACTCCAAAGGATTGCATCATCGCCTTAATCTTTCCTCCCTTGTTGGCAGGAATGACTCCACGTTTTAGAACGACAACTCTCAAAATCGTAATTCCTATTTCCCTGCTCAAGATTACTATGGTGATCCACCAAGGCATTCTGTCCAAAATAGAAAGTGAAACCATTGCCGTACCAATCATGAATTTATCGGCAATAGGATCCAAAAACTTTCCAAGCTCTGTAACAGCGCCACGACTTCTAGCAAGTTTTCCATCTAAAATGTCAGAAAGACCTAGAACAAAAAATATTCCCCATGAAATGTACTGCCACGTAGGATCATCACCCCCATTTTTAAACAATGTGAATGCACCTACAGGCACAAATGCCACACGTAAGACTGTGATTAGATTTGGTGTAACAAATTTTGGAATATTCATAAGGGCTTTGCAACCAAGTCCGCGCCCATTGAGTCAATTACAACTGCATCTACATACTGACCAACTAGAAAATCTGTTCCGATGAAGGTTGTTGTTCCATCGACTTCAGGGCCTTGATGAGCGGCTCTGCCTTCTTGTAAATCTTGGTCTTCAATCAAGACGCGTACAGATTCGCCTATTCGAGCCTGTGCCCGCAATGAAACCATTTCATCGGCTAGAGATGACAAAGTTTCAACTCGTTGTGCAATAACCTCGGGATCAATTTTATCTGTGTGATTAAGTGCTTCTGTATTATCTTCATCTGAGTATCCAAAAATTCCAACAGCATCAAGTTTTGCTTGGGTAATGAACTTAGCTAGATCATCAAAATCTTCTTGAGTTTCCCCCGGAAAGCCCACAATAAAGTTAGAGCGGATGCCGGCTTCTGGAGAGAGGGCTCTGATTTGATTAATCAAATGTAAGAACTTATCTGCATCCCCAAAACGTCGCATACGTCGTAGAACGGTTGGGCTTGTGTGTTGAAAAGATAAGTCAAAATAAGGTGCAACTTTCTCTGTTGCAATCATTGCTTGAAGCAGAGTCGGTCGCATCTCTGCGGGCTGAAGGTAGGAAAGGCGCACCCTTTCAACACCTGATAGTGCCGCTATCTCAGGGAGAATTTTCTCCATAAGTTGTAAATCACTTAAATCTTTACCGTATGAAGTTGTGTTTTCACTGACCAAGAACAGCTCTGTTACACCATTTTCTGCCAGCCACTGTGCTTCTTTAATGATGTCGGTTGGTCTGCGCGAAACAAAGGAGCCTCGAAAATAGGGAATCGCGCAAAATGAGCATCTACGATCACAACCTGAAGCAATCTTTAACGGTGCCCAGGGCGCTGCGCCTAAGCGCTTTCTTGAGAACTCTTCGACCTCTTGGGAGTTGGCGCGATCTGCTGGTGCGATAGGAAGCAATGCACGGCGATCACGTGGGACATGTGGAGCGTGGGATTGACCAGAAACAATTGCCTGAAGGCGAGCTGAAATAGCTTTATAGTCATCAAAACCTAAAATTGCATCTGCCTCTGGAAGAGCCTGTGCCAATTCATTTCCATACCGCTCAGCCATGCAACCAACAGCGACAACTGCGCGAGTAACACCATGGCCTTTAAGGGAATTTGCTTCAAGTAGAGCATCTACAGAATCTTTCTTTGCAGATTCAATGAATCCACACGTGTTTACAAGTGCTACCTCTGCTGATTCAACATCTTCTACAAGTGTCCAACCGTCGGCCTCTAGTCGTCCGGCCAACTCTTCAGAATCAACTTCATTGCGCGCGCAGCCCAACGTTACAACTGCAACAGTGCGCTTCATTTGCGCGATCTTACCTTGTTTAAAGGCTTTAGGAATCTAATCCGTAGGTTAGGGTCACTACCTGGCCAGATGTGCCAATAGGTGGGACGATTTTTCCATTGACTCTTAGATCAATAGCCCCAGCGTCGCCCACTTTGAGGGTCAACTCTGAAGTTGATGAATAAATTTTTTCCTCACCTTTTTCTATCTGACCGTCAAAAAGAGTTACTCCCGCTTCATCACTTATAAGTAAATAGCTTCTAGCCCTAGTTGCGGTGATCGCAATCTCAACCTTAGTTCCATCCGAAATCGTCTCAGTCTGTTCAGCTGCTGGTGTAGTTGTTGTCGACGTTGGAATTGGTGATTCAGAATTACTTACAAATAAAACCTGCGCCAATCCAATGACCAATAGTGAAGCGATAGAAATTCCTGCAAGAACTTTCCAAGAAACTTTGCGAGGCTCGCCAGGTACTTCCATTAGTGAGTTTTCTACCCATAGATCTTGGATGGAACGAACTGACTGCCCTTGTTCAATTTCATATACATCTAATAATGGTTGTGGATCAACGTTGAGCTTCTTTGCAATATTTCTAATGTGTCCGCGAGCATATGTTTCACCACCGCAATGAGTAAATTCATCTGCTTCCATCTCGCGTAATAAAGCGATACGGATATTTGTCGCATCCGAAAGGTCGTCAATACTAAGGCCCGCATCTCTGCGCGCCTTAGAAATCATTACACCTAGCGACATTGAAACCTCATAGATCAATCCGTGGATCTTGCAGACCTCAAATTGTAAGGTCAGTCAAGACACAGGCACAACGAAATTGGTGTGAATAGATGGGGTGAATCGACCCCCATTTGGAGAGCATTTGAATTATCACTTGCCAATCAGGCGTAACTATTAAATCTTAGTAATCTCGCAGAGTCGCCAGGACGGAATCGAGCTCGTCGGCTTTGACTAAAACTGTTCTGGCTTTTGAACCCTCTGAAGGACCTACGATTCCCCTCGACTCCATTAAATCCATCAGACGCCCTGCTTTTGCGAAACCAACTCTAAGTTTTCTCTGCAACATTGATGTCGAACCAAACTGTGTTCCAACAACTAACTCAACTGCTTGACACAAAATATCTAAATCATCACCAATTTCTTTGTCAACCAACTTTGGATGGTTCTGTGGCGCAGTTACATCATCGCGATAACGTGGCTTTAACTGTTTCTTAACATGGTTTGTGACTGCTTCTATTTCGCGTTCAGATACATAAGCACCTTGTATTCGTATTGCACGGCTTGCCCCCATGGGAATAAACAAACCATCACCTTGGCCGACCAATTTTTCTGCGCCAGGGGTATCAAGAATTACACGACTATCTGCCAAAGAACTAGTTGCAAAAGAAAGTCGAGACGGCACATTTGCTTTAATTAAACCTGTGACTACATCTATTGATGGTCGCTGCGTTGCAAGTACTAAATGAATTCCAGCAGAGCGCGCCAGTTGAGTTATTCGCACCACTGACTCTTCAACCTCTCTTGCCGCAACCATCATCAAATCTGCAAGTTCATCGATTATCACCAATAGGTAAGGGTATGGCTCAACAGTTCGATCGCTACCATCTGGCACAACTACTTTGCCAGCTCGTACCGCTTTATTAAAGTCATCTATATGTCTAAATCCAAAGGTGGATAGATCTTCATAGCGCAGATCCATCTCACGGACTACCCATGTAAGAGCATCTGCAGCTTTCTTTGGATTTGTGATGATTGGTGTAATCAAATGTGGAATTCCTTCATAGGCTGTGAGTTCCACACGCTTTGGATCGATTAAAACCAATCGGACATCATCTGGAGTCGATCGCATCAAAATCGAAGTAATCATTGCATTAATCATTGAAGACTTTCCTGCACCAGTTGCACCCGCCACTAGTAGATGCGGCATCTTTGCAAGATTTGCGCAAACGAAATTACCCTCGACATCCTTACCCAAAGCCACCAACATTGGGTGAAGATCCTGTCCTGCAACTGTTGATCGCAAGACATCTCCTAGAGCAACTATCTCTCGATCAGCGTTTGGAATTTCAATACCAACAGCAGATTTGCCTGGGATCGGTGAAAGTATGCGAACATCACTGCTAGCAACGGCATAAGAAATGTTCTTTGCTAGAGCGGTAATACGCTCAACCTTAACAGCATTACCTAGTTCAACTTCATATCGTGTAACAGTTGGACCACGCATAAATCCCGTAACCTGTGCATCAATTTCAAACTGTAAGAAAACTTCTGTAAGAGCTGCCACCACAGCTTCATTTGCTTTGCTTTTGGCTTTTGATGCAGGTCCAGTCCGCAAGAGATCAGGTCCTGGAAGTTCATAGTTACTGTCGGCCGTTAGTAGTAACTGTTCAGGCCTGCGGTTACTAGATGTTCTTTCGGATTTATTTGCAACTTGAGCAGCTGGTACTTCAACGGTGAACTCTTCATCAAAAGATTCTTCGTCTAGGTCTTCCTCTTCTTCATCCTCATATTCTTCACCGTGTTCATTCCACGCAGCAACAATCGGAGTTTCAAAAGGAGGTGTGTCAGTGATCTCAAAGTCAGATTCAACTCGAACCTTACGCTCTGGTCGTTTATTCCAAAGCCATTTACTTGTCCCTGTAAATCTAGAGATGAGCTGTGAGACTGGTGTTGCAGTTATTACCAAAATTGCAAACAAAAGAACAATAATCAATATTGGATAAACTAGAACAGATGTCATCAAAGAAACTAGTGGCGTTGAAACTGCATATCCAAGCCAACCTCCGCCCTCTCGCATGGCGGTTGCTCCCGTTCCAATGGAGCCATTAATCAAGTGAGCTAAACCAGTTGTGGAAAGTAAAAGAGTAAAGGTTCCAACAATGATTCGACCAGTTGCTTGTGAATCATCTGGAACTCGAAATAACCTGATTGCAAAATAAATCAAAAATAGTGGAGTTAAAATACCCAAACGACCAAAGCCTCCGTAAATTACGGAATAGACATTGCGTCCAACAATATTGTCTGCATTAAACCATGTACCTGCAGTAGCAATAAGAGCTAAAATCAAAATCAAAAAAGCAATACCATCGCGTTGATGGGCAGGATCTAAATCTCTTGCTCCACGGGCTAAAAATCGAACAGAGTTGCCTAAGGCTTTTGCTAAAAATCGCCACATCGAAGCAGCTGCACGAGTGAAGGCAGTGCCTATCGACTTAGAGGAGCTCCTTGATTTTTTTCTTTTTGCCACACTAGCGATCTTAAAGGCTCGATAAAACCTTACCTACTAGGCTCGCCGTCTTATTAGAGGGTTGCCTATACCTCAATGACTACAGGAACGATCATTGGCTTGCGTCGGTGTTCGCCCCCAACCCATCCACCAATCGTCTTTCTTACTATTTGTGAAAGTTGATGTGTTCCATTTATGCCATCTACAACAGCGCGCTCTAATGCTTTTTCAATTCGCAGTTTTACTTCATCAAACATGGCGTCATCTTCATTAAATCCTCGTGCATGAATATCTGGTCCGGCAACTATTTTTCCACTTTGTGAATCAACTACAACTACGCAGGAGATAAATCCTTCTTCGCCAAGAATTCTACGATCCTTCAATGAGCTTTCAGTTATATCACCAATACTTTGACCGTCTACAAAGACAAAGCCACAAGGCACTGCGCCAACAACTTCAACTTCGTGATTTACCATGTCAAGCACAACGCCATTATCAACAATCAACGCATTACTTCGAGCAACTCCGGATTCAATGGCCAATTCCGCATTAGCCTTTAAATGGCGCCACTCTCCATGTATCGGCATGACATATTTTGGTTTGACTATGTTGTAGCAATAGAGAAGTTCACCTGCTGCCGCATGGCCAGAAACGTGAACCATTGCATTTGCTTTATGGACTACTTTTGCGCCGAATCGAGTGAGTTCATTAATGATTCGAAAGACTGAATTTTCATTTCCAGGTATCAAAGATGAAGCCAAAATTACTGTGTCGCCCTCACCCACGCGTATCTGGTGATCACCGTTTGCCATTCTAGAAAGGGCTGCCATGGGTTCTCCCTGTGAACCTGTGCAGATTAAAACCACGTTGTCATCGAACTGGTCAAGATCTTTGGCATCAATGACAAGATCGGCTGGAACTTTCAAGTAACCCATTTCTTCGGCAATCTTCATATTGCGAACCATAGAACGACCTATAAAGACAACCTTGCGTCCGTGTAGTTCGGCGATATCAATTACTTGCTGAACTCTGTGAATGTGTGATGAGAATGATGCAACGATTACTCTTCGCCTGGTCGATGAAATAACTCGATTGAGCGCCGGCATAATTTCACGCTCTGATGGCGTGAATCCTGGCACATCAGCGTTAGTGGAATCGACCATAAATAAATCCACGCCTTCTTCACCCAGGCGCGCGAATGTTCGCAAATCAGTAATGCGACCATCAAG
>CAIUSQ010000097.1 GCA_903901905.1 uncultured Actinomycetes bacterium | reverse complement strand
GATGCACAATCAATCCGATAGAAAGACAAAATCCTAAAGCGCTCAGTGGCAAGAATTTCCGAGTTCCAAATTGATTTACAAAATGCCCAACAGTGAAGAGTGCAAGAAGTGCGCCAGCCCCACCCATGCTGAGCAAAATTCCAAAGTCACCATTGTTTAACCCGAGGTTAGCTTTTACTTCGGGAAATCTTGGAACCCAAGACATGAGACTGACCCCAAAGAGAAAGAAGATTATTAAAAGGGGTCGCTCAATCTCTTCTAGGTTCTCAATTTTTTTAGGTCTAACCATAACTCGCCTAATTCTAGGGCCTTGAACGTTCAATTTGGGAAAATTGGTTTAAAAAGTGATTTTTTTTGATGTTTTCTCTTTACTATTGTTTAGCGCTCACATAAAATCAACTTTAAGCTTGCTCCGCGATTGCAGTAATTCCGATTCTAGCTCTTTTCTTTGTCGGCTATTTCGTTACCGTGGAAGTCAAACAAACTGGTGCCGTTGACAGTTAACGACTACGAGAATGGAATAGAAATGCGCCCAGGTTTTGGTCAATTCCAGGTAGCCTCAGAGGAGTATCTTCTTTTCGCTCAACAGTTTGGTGCAACAGATATTCTTCTTAATACACCGCTTATTCCAGGGGATGGCGGCAAATGGAATTTGTCTGATTTAGTAAAACTTCGACTTCGTGTAGAACAATTCGGAATGAAGCTCACGGCGCTGGAAAATGTTCCCACTAATTTCTATGACCACATTATGTTGAATGGTCCAAGACGTGATGAGCAGATCGAGAATATGATCTCCACTGTTAGGAACATAGCACGCGCAGGAATTCCAATTTTTGGATACAACTGGATGCCATCGCATGTTTGGCGCACACCACCCAAGTCAATCCGTGGTGGCGCGTTAGCTACAGCGTACGACCACGTATTGGGTTCTAAGTACCCACTTACTCACGACCGTGAATATAGCGAAGATGAGATGTGGAGCAACCTTGAGTATTGGATAAAAATCATCACTCCAGTTGCCGAGGAAGAAGGCATCCGTCTAGGAATTCATCCCTGCGATCCGCCAGTGGAGAAACTAGGTGGGATCCCACAGTTACTTCGAAGTTTTGATTCATACAAACGTCTCATTGAGATTTATCCTAGCGATTCAAACGGGATTGAGTTTTGCCAGGGAACATTCTCGGAGATGAAAGATGACATCTACGAGATGATTGATTACTTTGCTTCGCGCAAGAAGATTTTGTACGTGCATTTTAGGAATGTATCTGGCAAGGTCCCAAATTTCTACGAGGAATTTGTAAACACCGGTTATGTAGATATGTATAAGGCCATGAAGATTTATCACAAGCATAATTTCGATGGATTCTTTATCGATGATCATGTTCCTCATACACATGGCGACACTCCGTGGGGGCATCGAGGACGAGCTTTTGCAAACGGGTATATTCAAGCGATGATTGAGGCGGTGAAGAAGAGCTCATGAAGATACTCATTACTGGTGCGGCTGGTCTGATTGGAAAAGAAGTCACCAAGGGTCTGGTGGCAGCTGGTCATGATGTTTTAGCGACCGATCTAGTCAAGGATGATCTCTCGCCAGCCCAGAAATTTGTAGTGGGCGATCTTGTATCAGATGATTTTATCTCGCAGCTTGATTTTCATTGTGATGCCATAGTTCATCTCGGTTCGATTCCAAGACCAGGTATCGCCTCTGACGAAACAGTCTTACACAATAATGTGATGGGCACTTATCATGTCTTTGCTAACGCTGTAGAGAACAAAGTGCCACTTGTCATCTATGCATCAAGTCTTTCCATCTATGGGTTCGCTTGGTCAGGCCCTTGGACATCACCAGAATATGTTCCCGTTGATGAGAAGCATCCGCTGTATCACTTTGAAAGTTACGCGCTATCGAAGGAAGTAAATGAACGCTCTGCCGATATGTGGGCAAACCGTAGCGAAACCGCATTTGTCGGCCTTCGTTTCCCACATACACATACAAATTCGGTCTTTGCCGAAATGGCTCAGAAAATGCGCGAGGGAGATAAAGCGATTCTTGACCAGGGAGCCAAAATTTTTTGGGCGTACTTAGATTTACGTGATGCAGTGCAAGGGGTTCTAACTGTCATTGAGAAAGGTGCGAAAGGTTCCAAAACTTATAACTTTGCGGCACCCGACACAATGGCACCAAAGCCAACTCTTGAAATGATGGCTGAGTTTCATCCCACCTCAAAGATCGCTTCTTCCCTATCCGGGTATGACTCCATTATTGATTGCTCACAGTGGCGCACAGATTTTGGTTATGAACCACAACATCTGCTGGAACGGCCAGAGTAACTAATTGGCTTTAAAGAGCAGTTTTTGCCAATTCAGCTAGAGGTGGGCGACACACAATTACGTTTGCACCACTAATTGTGAACTTGCCCGCTGCATGAGGAATTACTAGCGCATCACCTTTAGTGATCTGCATTCCCGGCGCGTTAGCAAAGTTGATCTCACCTGTTCCATCGAGTACCAATCCGATTGCAAAACCACTTTCAAAATCACCGATGCCAGGAGCCAAGTGCGCTCTGAAGTATCCATCTGCCTTTATTGGCAAGACAGAACGCAGTACTCCACCAGAAAATATATTGCGCATAACAAGTGAATCAAATTCAGCATCGCTTAGCGGATCTAACATCAGTGCATCCGTCACAGTTTCAAAACCCAGACCCAAGTGGCCATCTTTATTTCCGTCTACTGCAAATCCTTCCCACTCAAGGAGTGCAGATAAATCTGTTGGCTCTTGTAGCTCAAGAACGAAGATTCCAGAATCGATTGCGTGCGCGACTCCTGCAGGGACAAGAATGGCATCGCCAACTGAAACCTCAGAGCGACGGAGTGAAGCCAAAAGTGCCTGTGAATCCTGATTACTCACTAACTTAAGGAGATCTGCTTTATTCTGTGTTTCTTTAAACCCTAGACCAACTCCAGAACCTGCAGGTGCTTCCAGAATAATCCATGCCTCAGTTTTGCCGTGGTCAAGACCTAGATGCTGCTTAGCAAATGCTTTATTTGGATGGAAGTGAACTGGCAATCGTTGATCCGGATCTAGTAATTTAACGAGAACTTCAATGCTTAAACCAAAGTGTGAGAAATGCTCATCACCTAACCAAGCGATGGGATCAGATGCGATTGCATCTTTAAGAAATGTGCCATCAGGAAGTTTTGATAAGCCTTGTTCAGCCTCACCAAATCGCGTTGTAACAGAGCCGATCCATTCCTCTGGTCGCATTGG
>CAIUSQ010000096.1 GCA_903901905.1 uncultured Actinomycetes bacterium | reverse complement strand
GCCACCATTTAGTTGGGGTTTGATTAGAACTTGTTTGCCCGCCGTGTGGGACGGGGCATTTGGCTGATTCGCTCATAATTTTCTCCTAGTTGATCTACATGGCATGAGGCAAGTATGGATGGGCACACAAGCGGTCGCAAAACATGAATTAAAGCTCTGCCAAACCACTGATACTTCGCGGCTAGTCGCCCCATTTTGAGGGCAACTTATTTGGGGGAGTAGCGATGAATTCTTCATCGCCTTGTCTAGCAGGTTCACCAAGAAGTTGCCGGGCCAAAGCAAGTTGTCTGTCCACGAACACTCCGTCGTATTTCGCGCCCCGGCCGATTAGCCGATCAAATCCGATGTGAGTAAACCAGAGAAAAACATAAGCCGTTGATGTGTGTTCAAACTTGAAGTCGGTAACTACTGAGATGAACATTGCGATTGCAGGAAGTGGATAGGTGTGAAGCAAATCGTAAATAAGTTCAACTTTTCGGTTATTGCGAAATCTCTCAGGAAAAAATAAATCTGGCACGAATACTGCGACCAAAACCCAGAGATAGGAAAGATTGAATTGAGAGTATGCAGCTAGGGAGGAAAGCACCAAAACGGTTCCCTCAATTTTCAAGATGGGTAACTTTCGTTTGCGCTTAGCCATGACGAAATACTATTGGGCTGACCCACTTCAAACCTAAGCATTCAACTAATAGATTGAGCGCATGGAAATTAAGTATTCAGTGAGTAAAAGCGACAAATTCGACCAGATGCGGGCTGGAGCCGTTTATCAGATATTCCCAGACCGCTTTGCACGTGACGAATCTGTCACTGCAGATCGCGAATTAGTTAATTGGGATTCTGCTCCAACTCCACAAAACTTTTTTGGTGGCAACCTAAAAGGTATCACCAACAGACTTGAATACATTGCGGATCTTGGAATCAAAAATATCTACTTCAATCCAATTTTCAGTGCCCACTCGAATCACCGTTATGACGCTCATGACTACCTGAAGATTGATCCACTACTTGGAACTGAAGAAGATTTTCGTGATTTGGTTTCCAAAGCAAAGTCGCTAGGAATGGGAGTGATCATCGATGGCGTCTTCAATCATGTTGGAGACCACTATCCGGACTTTGTCGAAGCGATGCACGGAGACAAGAAGAAAGCCGAACAGTTCTTTATCTATCCAGATGGCTCATACCAAACATTTGGCAGCGCACAGTCATTGCCGAAACTCAACCTTGAAAACAAACATGTTTTAAAACACATCGCAAAAGTGATGGAGCACTGGGACAAGTTTGGGATTGCTGGTTGGCGTTTCGATGTGCCTTATAAAGTGGATAACTCAGTTTGGAAGAAACTTCGCAAGCTCACTAAACATGTTCCATCTGCACAATTCATTGTTGCTGAAGCTTGGACTGACTGGACATTTGCCAAGCATTTCGAGTCTGTGCAAAACTATAAAACCGGAAATCGAATCCTTGATTACACCGTTCACATGCGCTGTGACTCCGAAGACTTTATTCTTGATGTGACTCGCTATGCCGAGGCCTGGAAAGACGGAAGTCTGCTCTGGAACTTCATCGATAGCCATGACACAACTCGATATTTGACCCAATGCAAACATGATTATGAGGCTTTCTTAATTGGCTTTGCTTTAAATATCTTGATGCCAGGAATTCCAATAATTTATTATGGAACAGAACTTGCAACGCCAGGTGAAAACGATCCAGGTTGCCGCACTTCGTTTCCTAAGGAACTAAATCATGAGCAATCAATTACGCATTCATTTACGCGAGATTGGATTCGGATGCGTCAGATTCCAGCCTTGAGCCATGGAAACCTCGAAGTGAAAGAATTGAAAAATCATGCAATGGTTTTCTCTCGCAAACACGGCAAGTCCAAAATTGAAGTCTTGGTCAACACTGGATATCGTGATGAGCTCTTAAACGTGGACATTAATGGGGGCTGGAAAACTGTTCGACATGAAGACTTTGAGATTTCTGGCAATCGCGTGCCACAGCGAATACTTCTTTACCGAGTTTCAGACTAGTAGTGAAAATTAAATGATGACTCAGCCAGCATTAGCACCTGAAATAGAGAACAAACTCCGTTTAAGTTCGAAAGCAGTTGCTCAAATGATTCGAACAACTCGGGGGCTTTCGTTTAGCCGCTTACCAGCTTGGACCTACGAGCAATTTCAATCTAATTCAAATATAGTAAAAATGGCAGAGCGACTATCTGGCGCAAGATTTGAAATTGAAACTAATGCAACTGAAATCTCATTTCAGTATCGTTCCCTTCGAGATAGTGCACCCGCATTCAATTGGATTGCAGGTCCATCAACTGTTTCGCTGACTACGCAAGACTTTGAAGAGAGCATTTCACATTCAAATGGAGACTTGAGAATTTGGAATGGCGATCTAGTTCAGGAAATAGTAAAAGGAGAAGACTCAATTGCCAGTTTCACTTTGCCAAAAACTTCCACGCCGCGCATCGTGCAAATCTGGCTTCCACAAAATTGCCCAATTGAAGTTATAGATCTCAAAGCGAATGCCGAATGGATTCCAGCTCCGGTTTCGAACAAGCCAAAGTGGGTGCACTACGGAAGTTCTATTAGTCATTGCGAAGATGCTGCATCGCCAATAGGAGTTTGGCCGGTTGCGGTAGCAAGAAAACTAGATCTTGATATTTATAACTTAGGTCTTAGTGGGTGTGCAAAT
>CAIUSQ010000095.1 GCA_903901905.1 uncultured Actinomycetes bacterium | reverse complement strand
CCCTTATTCCACACCAACTTCTTCCCGGATTTAATACAGGTGTATTTGATTCCAGATGATGTGCTTGTTTTGCCTAGTACTTTACAAGCCGTACCGGGCTTAATAGCTGCAAGTGCTATCGGCTGAATGAAGGCCAAAGTAAGGGCTGTAATCAGTAAGACAAGAAGCTTGTTGCGCACCTATTAATTATGAAGGGGAAGAGAGCAAAAAACTACCCCAAAGGGGGTTAAGCGTCTTGCACTCAAGTGGAAATTAGTTGAGCCTGAGTTAAGTATTGCTTAATCCTTCAAGAATTATTGAAGCCCTACGCTCAACCTCAGTATGTAACAGCAGTCTCCCAACCCACTTGATCTAACCAAACCTCCACCTGCTTAAAGAACTCATCTATCTTCAATCCGTGATATTTCTCAAACGCCTCATTAAATGTCATTGTGGGTCCAACAGCGCTATATACCTTGTAGATATTGTCAAAAGACTTATCCCGAGCAACCAAATATTCAATCATTCTTCGCCCGACGCTATATTCACAATTGTTCGTAGCTGCATGTCCTGATTCTTCATGCTTTATTTTCCAAGCATCAAAGACCGCTCCGCACCTTTGTTTAGACCAACTATTTAACTCCCAATCATCGACTGCGTTGTAGTCACCATTGGCGTAATCTGACATAGCGACCAATACAAGGCCCGCGCCAACGCTGGCTGATCCTTCTCGATACCAGGCTGGGAATTTACTTGATTGCCCGTTTCGGTTTCCGATTTGGATCAAGTGGGTAGTTTCATGTGCTCCGGTGAACGAGAGGAGAGTTCTTGGAGTGTGTCGAGGCCGATTAATGTAATTCTTGGGATCTTCGTAATAAACAAAATCGCCAACCCAATACTTATCACAACCAGCATTTGCCCATCCATACACCTCTTGGTTCTTGATTAAATGAGGACATGTGGTGTTAAGACTTGTTGTCTTCAACCAAGAGATATTTCTAAATAGGTAAACCTCATTATCAAGGAAGTTGGGATCTACCGCTCTCATCATTTCAGTGGTTTTGATGACAACGGCTTTTGTGCTGATAGCTAGAGGATTATCTGGTTCCTCGCTCACTAAAAGAACATTTCCTTTCCCCGCGCTCTGGGCTCTTACCGCCAACTCAGCACTGACTTGATTGAGCAATTTATACACGGGCTGTATTGCCGCATGCGCAGCTGCATTTTGTGGTCCGTTGTATCTAATCAACGGAACAGGGGTAGGTGTTGGAGTTGGAGTTGGTGTTGGAGTTGGAGTTCCACCAACTGCACCTTCAGGATCACCTATCGCCGTTGGAGTTGGTTGAGGAGTTGGTTTTTTAACAGCTACTCCTTTATTCCACACCAACTTCTTGCCACTTTTCACACAGGTGTACTTCTTGCCGCCTGATGTAATTGTTTGGCTGGCCTTCTTGCAAGCACTGCCCGCTTTTGGAGCTGTGGCTGCTTGGGCAACTGAAGCGACTAAAACCAAGGAAAGTAGCACCGAAAATAGGCGCATCACTTTTCTCATTCCAAAACTCTATGTAATTACATTGACAAAAACAATCACCTGAGCACAAAAAGCTGAGGAATTAACCATCAGGTGCGCCAAAAACCAGCTCTGCTTGGACTATGTATCTCGCGGGCCAAGTAACTGTGGCACTCCCTTTACTCCGCTAGTCAGTAGGAATAGGGGCAATCTTTAAAGCCTCTTCATCCCAATACACTTGTTTGCCTTTTGCCCATTTAATTTCATCGGCAATGTATTGTCCAATTTTCGGATAAAGGGCTTCAGGTGTTGCCCCAAAAGATTTCTTGAAAACAATTTTCCAAGACTCGCATGGAATTCCCGCTGAAGAGATTGGATTTGGGCACACACCTTTCCAACCATCGCGCAACCCCAGATAAAAACTTTGAATAGCATCATCTCCATAGGTGCCACCTAAATACTGAAAAGCCATTTGTCCCATTACGTAATTAATCCACGGATCGCATTCAGTTGGCTTCTTAGTCTCGCCCTGGACAAAGAACTCTGCCCAATAATCTGCAGATTTCGACTGATAATCGGGCACTTCACCCATTGTTGGAATTCTTGATAACGTCTGTAGCCAGAAGTTTCGATAGACGGCCTGACTATTTCGTCCTGCAATTAACCCACCATAATAATTGGCGTTACCTTCTCTGACCCAACACAGCATTGGGGCCATAGTATTTCCTAGTTCATATCGCTGAACAACATGAGTAAATTCGTGAGCCGGAACTGCAGCCCAGAATCCATCGCCCCAATTGTGCCCCGTGCTTGCGTTAAAGAATAAAGATGCAACACCGCTTTTAGTATCACCAGCTGCGCCTCCTCCAAAAAACCTAGCAGGCTCTGCCTTGGCTCTTGCTAATTTCATGTCCAGCCAGCCACCTTCTAAGGCTTGGGAGGGCATCGCTTCAGTCATGTTGTCGTAAATCCACTGAAATTGGTCAGACATAGCAATCCAAATTTTCAATGGCACATTAAGTGGTCTTTCCTTGGCAAAGTATTTTGCAGACACATTTATGTTGTCCACGATCTGCTTCAGTAACACTTTGTCCATATTTGCTTCAACTATAAATTCCACATTGGGGACCTCAGAAGTCATTCTTGACTTATAGCTTTTAGTAAATTCTTTATAAGCAGCAAGGTGCGTTGGAGTTAGTTCAGTTTCGTATGTCAGCTCTTTGACTGTTGGAGTTGGTGTTGGCTTTGGAGTTGGGGTTGGGGTTGGTGCAGGCTTATTAGCCGCAACACCCTTGTTCCATACCAACTTCTTTCCCGACTTAACACAGGTGTATTTGATTCCCGCTGTGGTGCTTGTTTGACCAACTTTCTTACAGGTCGTACCGGGCTTGACTGCAGCTGTAGCGGTGGTTTCAAGAGAGACCAAGACAAGAGTT
>CAIUSQ010000094.1 GCA_903901905.1 uncultured Actinomycetes bacterium | reverse complement strand
GCCATGAGTCGAGAGTACGCCTATATCGGAATTTCTCTACAGTTTTAAATTCGAGTCAGAATCTAAGGCGCAATGTGAAGTTGTTGACTCAGCGTTGCCCATTGGTTCACTAACTCTTTGGCCGCCCCTGAATCAACTGCCTCAGTAGCTCTTTCAAACCCTAAAGCAATTCGCTCAATGAGATTCAACTCAAACCGGGCCTCGTATGCAGCGATTGCAGCGGCAGCGTTTAACAGAACCGCATCCCGAGGTGCTCCACGTTCACCATCGAAAATCGCCGATGTTATGGCTGCATTTTGGGAACTGTCGCCGCCTTTCAACTCTGAGATCGGAGCGCGAGAAACTCTCAGATCCTCTGGATCAAATTGTTCAGATGTAATCTCTCCATCAGAGAGCGTTAACACGGTTGTTGTAGTTGCAAGAGTTATCTCATCGATTCCATCGTCTCCCCTGAAGACAAAACCATCAACACCTTTTTCTGCGAGTACTTGCGCCATTACCGGCAACATATCCTTATTTGCAACTCCAATTGCAGCCGCCTTCGGTTGTGCAGGATTAGCAAGTGGACCCAAAATATTAAAGACAGTTGGAACGCCAAGCTCTTTTCTAGCCGCAGCGGCAAAGCGCATTGCAGGATGAAAAATTGGCGCGAAGCAAAAACCAATACCAAGTTGAGCGAAGGTGGCTTCAACGCCTTTTCCATTTAGATTTATATTAACCCCGAGGCTTTCCAGCAAGTCGGCAGATCCAGATTTGGACGTTGCTGCTCGATTGCCGTGCTTAATTACCTTAACCCCAGCTGCGGCTGCAATTATTGCCGCTGTTGTAGAAATGTTTATTGTGTTTGCCCCATCGCCACCTGTGCCTACGGTATCTACTGCCCGCTCGGTAATTGAAATCGGGCTTGCATATCTATACATCTGTGAAACCAAAGCACCGATTTCTTCAGGCGTCTCGCCTTTACTTTTTAAGGAGAGTAAAAACCGTTTGATCATCTCATCTGAACTCTGTCCAGTAAGAATCTCATTCATGCACCATTGAACAGATTCAACAGATAGATCGTGACCAGAATCCAACTCTGAAATGTGTTCCTGCCACTGCGACTGACCCATAGTTAAAGTTATGCCGAAGTTGGCGTTGCCCCGCGCAGTAACTCCGCAGCAGTTTTTGCTAATGTAAATGGATCTATTGGATGGACAACTGATGCCTCGGCCATCGACCATGCAGCCAACCACGAATCTTCCTGTCTTCCCGTAATCACCAAAACAGGTGGACAGTTAAAGACTTCATCCTTGAGCTGTCTTGCCACTCCCAGCCCACCCTCTGGTGAAGTCTCACCATCTAGAATAAATAGATCGGCTCGAAAGCCTCCCGCCAGATTCTTGGTATCGATATAGGCCCTCAAGGCCGGTGCGGTAGCAAATTCGTGAAAATCATGTTCTGGTAAGTCTTTTGCAGCACGTTTTCCTAAAGCAGAGATTACAGAGGCGCGAACTGATGAATCATCTGAATAGACGATGATCTGTTTTTTTGTATCGGCCATGGGCAAAAGTCTATTGCCAGGAGCAAGATCTTTCATCCATTTTTAGCGCCAAGAAAAGCTGACATTAAGGTGATCGGTTTCACGCGATAGGTGGCGAAAACGATGGCCTTTGAGGGGTAGCCAGGCAGACGCGAGTAGCATTTTCGGGAATAATCTCCCCCATGACCAGCATCGTTGACCATCACAAGATCACTCGTCCCAACGCCGTTGCTGTTGGGACGATCGTTTGGCTATCTAGTGAGTTAATGTTTTTTGCTGCACTCTTTGCCATGTACTTCACAATTCGTGCTGTTCAGGGCCCTCAAATCTGGCTCGAATCAACCGAGCTTCTCAACATACCTTTCGCCGCTTTTAATACAACGATCTTG
The DNA here is from genome assembly GCA_903901905.1 of uncultured Actinomycetes bacterium. The sequence continues at coordinate 18,438 of CAIUSQ010000094.1, read as the reverse complement.
GTTTTGTCATCAGTAACTTGTCAGTTTGGTGTTTTCGCTGCGGAGCGTTTTCAAAATCGCCGAACTGGATCACTTTTACAGGTAAATAAATGGGGAATGCGAGAATGGTTTGCCCTAACAGTACTAATGGGTGGATTCTTCGTTGCGGGTCAAGTTTATGAATATGCCGTGCTGGTTAGTGAAAACTTAACGCTGTCTTCCAATGCATTTGGATCAGTCTTTTATGTTACAACTGGATTCCACGGCCTGCATGTAACTGGTGGCCTAATAGCTTTTCTAATTGTGATGGTCCGTGTATCTAAAGCGCGCAGATTTACGAGTCAACAGGCCACTACTGCAATAGTTGTCTCTTATTACTGGCACTTCGTCGACGTTGTATGGATCGCACTGTTTTCTGCGATCTATCTCATTAAGTAGCAAAGGAACTCTGTGAAACGTTTATCCCGCTTTCGCCGCCATAAGGCAGCAGCGCCACTTCTTTTGATATTTGCACTCCTTGGAATTGGCGGCACCTTTAGTGTTGCAAGTGCAACTACCGCTAACGAAACTAGCGCAGTGGAGCGTTCAACTTTGATCGAAGAAGGTCGACAGATTTTCTTAAAGGGCTGCTCTTCATGCCATGGATTAAATGCCGAAGGTGTATCTGTTGCACCATCCCTTATTGGAGTCGGCGCAGCTTCCGTTGACTTCCAAGTTGGTACCGGGCGCATGCCAATGGCCGATATGAGTACACAGGCTATGCGAAAGGCTCCTGTTTACAATGACGAAGAAGTAGCGGCATTAGCTGCATATGTTGCATCTCTTGCACCGGGACCTGAGATTCCTGGTATGGAATTGCTCAACTTCGAAAGAGATGGAAATACTGCCGAAGGCGGCGAACTATTTAGAAATAACTGCGCAATGTGTCACAACTTTGCTGGACAAGGCGGGGCTTTAACCCAAGGTAAATACGCACCAACTGTGATGGGTGTGCTCCCAAAGCATATCTATGAAGCAATGGTTACAGGTCCGCAGGCAATGCCGGTATTCAATGACAAAACAATTACACCGGAAGAAAAACTTTCAATAATCAAGTGGATTAAATCAGCAGAGGCCGAACCAAATCTTGGTGGAGCCTCACTAGGTCGAGTGGGTCCAGTAACAGAAGGACTTCTTGCTTGGACTTTAGGTCTTGGTTTATTAATCGGTGTAGCCGTTTGGCTAGCCGCAAAGGCGAAGTAAAAGATGAGCAGTCAACTAGAACCAATTAAAGATCCAGGCCTTCCGGCTCACGTTCATCGCAAAACTGACACCGATCCAAAGGCTGCAGATCGCGCAGAACGACAAGTTGCTGCGATGTTTGGCATTTCTGCTTTAGGAACTGTTTTGTTGATTATTTCTTATGTCTTTGTTCCTGATGATCTATTTATTTTCATCCCGATCATGGGCAGCCAAAACGCGCACCAACTAGGTCTTGGTTTGGGCATGGCAATAGCGTTGTTCTTTATCGGACTCGGTGCAATTCATTGGGCAAAGACTTTGATGCCAGATCAAGAAGTTGTAATGCAGCGCCATGAGTTTCGCTCACCTGAAGAGGATCGAAAAGCCTTTGTTGATACCGTTAAAGAGGGTGTATCTAGCTCTGGTCTTGGTCGTCGATCACTCATTAAAAGATCATTAGGAGCGGCCCTAGGTCTTTCGGCTCTCTCCCCTATTTTGTTATTGCGCGATCTTGGACCATTGCCTGGGCCAGAACAGAAAATGACGAATTGGAAATCTGGAACATACTTAGTTACCGATCCTGGTGATCGCCGAATCAAGGCATCAGATTTAGAGGTTGGTTCAGTAGCCCAAGTAATGCCCGAGTTTGCCGATCCCAAAGATCGCCATTTAGATGACATCGCAAAAGATGCGTTGTTGTTAATCCGACTTCGCCCAGCTGAGTTCAATTTAGAGCCAGATCGTTTGGCCATGACACACGAAGGCATCATCGCCTTTTCTAAGATCTGTTCCCACATGGGTTGTGCCGTCGCCTTGTATGAGCAGACAACAAAGCACCTTCTCTGTCCTTGTCACCAGTCGACTTTTGACGTGACACGAGCGGCAAAGGTCATATTTGGACCTGCGGCCAGACCACTTCCGCAGTTAGATATCACTGTGGACGATGAGGGTTACCTCATTGCTCGTAAACCATTTTCTGAACCGGTAGGACCTAGTTTCTGGGGGCGTGAAAAATAATGACAGTTGAAGCAAAGCTAGGTCAAGTTGCTAATTATGTTGATGAGCGAACTGGTGCTGCCGCATTCTTAAAAAAGAGTCTTCGTAAAGTTTTCCCTGACCATTGGTCGTTTCTTTTAGGTGAAGTTGCTCTTTACTCATTTATTATTTTGCTTCTCTCTGGAACATTCCTTACTTTCTGGTTTGACCCATCAATGCGTGAAGTTGTTTATGAGGGTGCCTACCAACCTTTAGAGGGCGTCAAGATGTCGGCTGCCTACGCCTCGGCTTTGGATATATCTTTTGAAGTTCGCGGTGGTTTGTTGATGCGCCAGATTCATCACTGGGCCGCACTTATTTTTATGGCAGCAATAGTTGCCCACTTATTGCGAGTTTTTTTCACAGGTGCTTTCCGTAAACCTCGTGAAGGAAACTGGATCATCGGTGTAGGCCTATTGACCTTAGGAATTGTTGAAGGCTTCCTTGGCTACTCACTTCCAGATGATCTTTTATCAGGAACAGGAATTCGAATCGCTGAAGCAATAATTCAAGCTATTCCAGTTGTCGGTTCCTATCTTTCATACTTTGCCTTTGGTGGAGTATTCCCTGGGGAGTTATTTATTCCTAGAATTTACATCGTTCACGTACTTCTCCTGCCCGGTGCTTTCTTAGCATTGATAACGGTGCACTTAATGTTGGTTTGGTACCAGAAGCACACTCAATATCCAGGACCTGGACGAACTGAGAAAAATGTTGTCGGCTATCCATTGATGCCAATGTATATGGCTAAAGCTGGCGGATTCTTCTTTATCGTCTTTGGTGTAACAGCATTTCTTGCCGCTGTTGCATCTATTAACCCAATTTGGCTCTATGGTCCTTATACGCCCGCACAGATTTCAGCGGGATCTCAACCGGACTGGTACATGGGATGGCTCGATGGTTTGGTGCGAATGGCACCGCCGATAGAGACCTACTTCTTTGGATACACAGTCTCATGGAACATTTTGATTCCTGGATTGATTGTTCCCGGAATTTTGTTTACTGGAATGGCTCTTTATCCATTCATTGAAAGTTGGATAACAGGTGATAAGCGTGAGCACCACCTACTTGATCGACCACGCAATGCTCCAAATCGCACTGCTCTAGGTGCAATGTCACTCACATTCATGATGGTTACTCTTATCAACGGTGGAAATGATTTAATTGCAACTCACTTTGACCTGTCGATTAACCAAATCATGTGGGGTACGCGATTTGGCGTCTTCATACTCCCACCACTTGCATTCATTATTACGAAGAGATTATGTCTCTCACTTCAAAGAGCTGATCGAGAGCTAGTACTTCATGGTCGAGAAACCGGCCGCTTGCTTCGCATGCCTAGCGGTGAGTTTGTGGAAGTTCACGAGCCAATCTCACCTGAGAAGGCATTTATTCTTACCTCACACGAGCAGCTACCGGCATTGGAACTTCCTGCCGTCGATGCACGTGGTGTGAAACGAGCCGGTGCACTGAAAAACAAACTCCGTGCACGTTTGAGTAATGCAAACTCGGTGGCGATTCCTAAAGTATCTACGGAAGATCTCAAGGAGATCGAAAACCACTAAATCTGGCTTACGCCTCGCTTATTGTCTTTAGAGAAACTAGTGATTTCGCCATCCACTTTGGATTGTGTGCCATTGCTCCAGTTTTCTTGAGCCACCATTTTGCAAATGCAGGAATATTACTGGCATCAAAAGATTCAGTCACTTGAGTGGAGCCATCGCCTAAATCCTTTAGCTCATAGCTCCAAGTCCACTTCATTAAATGACACCATGAAATCTTCTGGTTCTCATCAAAAGCAAGGACCGTGTTTTTGATCCGGTAAGGCACTTTAACTTTCATTGACATTGAAAATTTCGCACCGAGAAACAATCGCTCCGGGCCTGACACTGCATTCTTTACCGTTCCCGATCCGTCGAATAGATGGTGGGCTCGAGGATTAGAAAGTAGGTCGAAAATCTTTGCAGGTGTTGCCTCAATCGAAATTCTTGCTGCTGTTTTGAATGGCTCATCTGTGGAGAGAATCTGCGCCCGAATATCACCCATTATTTTGAAGCCTCACTCATTAATGTGAAGCAAGGGGCTTTTCATACTCAGTAACCATTCCAATTACAGAGATAACTAATGCTCCTAGACCAATGAGTGCAAGCCACCAGCCGATGATTAATCCAAGACCCATTGTGCAAGCGCCTAGTGCTACGGGCAGTGGCCACCAAGAATGAGGACTATAAAAACCTAACTCGCCTGCACCATCTGAGATTTCAGCAGTTGCGTTATCTTCTGGAAGAGTTACACCGATTCTCTTTTGAGTAAACCAAACATAAAAACCGACCATGCCTGCAAGGCAGCCCGAAAGTAACAGACCTGCAATTCCTACGGATTCACCACCCACATACCAATAGACCACGGTCAAAAAGAAGTAGAAGACGCTAAGGCCGCAAAATAATTTCCATGATGCCTTCATGATTTATTTGTGCCCTTCTGTCTTTATGTGCGGGTGGTGAAGGTCAAAGGCTGGTCGCTCACTTGAAATTCGTGGCATTGTTAAGAAGTTGTGACGTGGTGGTGGGCATGAAGTTGCCCATTCAAGTGATGAGCCATAGCCCCATGGATCATCGACATATACCAATGGTGCTTTTCGAGTGATCCAAATATTTATCGCAAAAGGAATCATTGAAAGAGCTAATAGAAAAGATCCAATTGTTGAAACAGTGTTCATAAATGTGAAGCCATCAGTTGCTAAGTAATCAGCATATCGCCGAGGGAATCCCTTGATTCCTAACCAGTGCTGAATAAGAAATGTTAGGTGGAAACCAATGAACAAAGTCCAAAAGTGAATTTTTCCCAAAGTTTCATTGAGCATCCGGCCAGTAAATTTAGGCCACCAGAAGTAAAAGCCGGCAAACATCGCGAATACAACTGTTCCAAATAGAACATAGTGAAAATGTGCTACAACGAAGTAAGTGGCAGAGACTGCAAAATCAAGCGGTGGAGAAGCCAGGATGATTCCTGTAATTCCACCGAATAAGAACGTTACTAAAAAGCCCATAACCCACAACATTGGGGTCTCAAAAGTTACATGTCCCCGCCACATTGTTCCGATCCAATTGAAGAACTTAACACCTGTTGGAACTCCAATTAAGAAGGTCATAAATGAGAAGAACGGTAGGAGGACTTGCCCGCTAGCAAACATATGGTGTGCCCAGACTGAGACAGACAAGGCTGCTATTGCGATGGTTGCTGCAATCAAACCTTTGTAACCAAATATTGGCTTGCGACTAAAAACCGGCAAAATCTCTGTGACGATTCCAAAAAATGGGAGGGCTAATATATAAACTTCAGGGTGGCCGAAGAACCAGAAAAGATGCTGGAATAACATGACTCCACCATTTTCTGGATTAAACAGGTTAGTTCCATATAATCGATCGGCCTCTAAGCCAAGTAGGGCTGCTGCCAAAGGTGGAAATGCGAGTAAAACAAGAATTGCAGTGAGCAAAACATTCCAGGAGAAAATAGACATACGGAACATTGTCATTCCAGGAGCACGCATTGTGAAAATTGTTGTTATGAAGTTAACACCTCCGAGAATTGTTCCCACACCACTTATTGCCAATCCAACTAACCAAAGATCTGAACCAATTCCTGGTGAATACGTTGCGTTAGATAACGGAGCATAAACAGTCCAACCAAATGATGCCGCTCCCCCAGGTGAGAGGAATCCACCAAAGGCCATCAAAGAACCAAATAAGTACAGCCAGTACGAAAGCATGTTTAGGCGAGGAAAGGCAACGTCGGCCGCACCAATTTGCAGTGGCATGATTACATTTGCAAAGCCAACGAAAAGCGGCGTAGCAAACATCAATAACATGATGGTTCCATGCATAGTAAATATCTGGTTGTACTGCTCAGTGCTCAAGAACTGCATTCCTGGACGGGCAAGCTCTGTACGCAAGGCAAGAGCTAAAACTCCACCTACTAAAAACCAGGCAAAAGAGGTGAGCAGGTAAAGGTAACCGATCGTCTTGTGATCAGTTGATGTTATCCACTTTACGAAAGATTTCCCCTTGGTCGATTGCAGGGATTGCGGCGATGAAATAGTAGGACGTTCGGCATAGGTTGTCATGCTGGGCTCCCTTTAAAGGTTTCAAGATAAGCTTTGTATTCGGCAAGAGTAACTACTTTGACCTTAAAGAGCATGTAAGTGTGCAATCGACCACAATGCATAGCGCAACGGCCTACATATTCACCGAGCTTGTTTGCCGTAAATTGAAAGTAGTTGGTTACTCCGGGAAGGGCCTGCATCTGAAAAGCAAAACTTGGTACGTAAAAGGCGTGCACAACATCGTTTGCATTTAGGGTGTATCGAACTGATTCACCAATTGGAACGACCAGCGTAGGTGGTTGTCCCGTTGTACCCGTTACTACAGCCTCTGGACCTGCCTCAGGATATTCAAACTGCCAGGACCACTGAAATGCATTGATCGAGATTTCGTGGGAATAACTACCTGTTGTATTCGTGATTACATTTTGCTTTTGAACTGTGTAGAAAAATAGAACTGCCACAATAATGAATGGAATTACTGTGTATGCAACTTCAACAGGAATGTTGTACTGGGTTTGCTTCGGAAATTCGGGTCCATCTTTTTTGCCGCGGTGAAAAACAGCAGGCCATAAAATCAATATGAGAGTGATGACGCCAACTACACCACCGGCGATCCAAGCACCCTGCCACAATGGAACAGTTTGATCGTTGACACTTGTTACGCCCTCTTCTAACCCAAGTCCAGATACTTTTGAACAGCTAGTTAGTAAAAGAACTGGTGCCGCCAACAAAAGCCCTCTAAGGCGTGTCGCTAAAGGGCTAAATCGCATGGGCCTAAGGATAGTTTGTATTTGGCATGAGCGTCGCACGAGGCCATGTTCGGTAAGTGGTGGCACTCCTCACACTCTATTGGAGCTATTTAAGGTGCAGGGCGATCTCATCGGCAGCGCTTTGACCATATGCCACCGCAAATCTCTCCACAAATTCGGGCTTGGTAAATCTATATTCCTGAGTACCTAAAGTTTCTATGACATAGGTAGCAATCATTGCTCCCAACTGTGCACAGCGCTCGTGTGATACGCCCCAGGCCAGGCCTGCAATAAAGCCAGATCGAAATGAGTCACCAACTCCTGTTGGGTCGACTCTGCCTTTTTCGACTGGACATCCAACCAGTACAAACTCACCTGCTGCGCTTTCGACCTTAGCTCCCTTGGAGCCTAGTGTGACGACTCGGTATTTAACTCTCTCTAGAATCTCTCGATCACTCCACCCAGTTTTTTGCATCGCTAACGCTAATTCATATTCGTTGAGAAATAGATACGTGGCTCCTTCAATGAGCGCCTTGATCTCATCACCGTTCATTCGCGCCATCTGTTGTGAGGGATCAGCGGCAAATGGAATTGATAGTTGGCGACAGACATCTGAGTGATTCAACATCGCTGTGGGGTCATCGGGTGAAATGACCATCAAGTCCAAACGCCCCACCTTGTCCATTATTGGAGAGAGTTCTATGTTTCTAGCCTCACTCATTGCGCCTGGGAAAAATGAAGCAATTTGATTCAAGCTCTGATCGGTAGTTACTACAAAGTGCGCGGTGTGAAGTGTCGTTGAGATAAGAACCTGGGAGGTATTAACTCCATGTCGCGTTAACCACGAGTCGTAATCTGCCCAATCTTTTCCAACGGCTGCAATGAGAATTGGTTCAAGACCTAGGACACCCATTCCAAAGACAATATTGGCTGCACATCCCCCACGGCGAACATCCATGCTATCGACTAGAAAAGATAGTGAGACTTTCTCCAAGGAGCCTTCGACTAGTGAGTCTGTAAATTTCCCAGAAAAGACCATTAGATGGTCAATACCAACCGAGCCCGCAACACCAATTTTCATGTTGGGATCTTATGTGTAATAAGTTTTTTTAGTTAAAAGAATCGCCGCATGCGCATGAGCCTGCAGCATTTGGATTATCGATTGTGAACCCTTGTTTTTCGATCGTATCTACAAAATCGATTGTGGCACCTGAAAGATAAGGATCACTCATTTTGTCAGTAATCACTTTTACTGCACCGAATTCACGGACAATGTCACCGTCCATGTTTCGATCATCAAAGTACAACTGGTATTTCAATCCAGAACAGCCACCTGGTTGAACAGCCACTCGCAGATTTAAGTCATCGCGGCCTTCTTGAGCCAGCAGAGCTGAGACCTTTGTTGCGGCTACATCAGTTAACAAAATACCTGCCGTTGTTGTGGTTGCTTCAGTTGTCATGTTTGCTCTCCCTGGCTAAAAGTCCCTGTTTGCCTCTATCTATACGGCAAATACTACTCCCCGCACCATCGCCTAGCGAGTTTAATTTGCGCGATGAGACCTCTACAATTTGGCGCATGACACCTCAAGGACAAGACAGCACGGGCAAAGGTCGCGCCACTCCTAAGCGCAAGGATTCTGAGTCCAAAAGAAAGAATTCATCGCTTTCGCCAATCGTTGGCAGAGAACAGAAAAAAGCGACTAAAGCTCTTGCGAAGCAAAATCGCATGATTCAACGTGCTGCCTATCTGCGTGGTGAGGATTCAGCTTTGCCAGTTCGCGATCGCGGGCCTGTGCGCAGATTTGTTCGCAATTATGTAGATTCCAGAAGGTCAACAGGAGAATACTTTCTACCGATAATTTTTCTTGTACTAATTTTGACGTTAATCCCTGTTGCCGCAGTACAGATTGCTGCAATTGCTCTCATGTACGGAGTTTTACTTTTTGCAGTCATTGATGGGTTCTTCCTTGCACGTCGAATTCGCAAAATTGTTTCAGAGAAATTTCCCGATGCCCCAACTAAGGGTTTAGGCATGTATGCCTGGCTGCGATCGACACAGATGAGAAGGCTGCGTGCACCACATCCTTCAGTAAAAGTGGGCGAGAGTTTTAAATAGAAATCTTAACTAAGATCTAGGTTTTGGGCTTTGAGTCTTAGCAGGGTCTGTTTCCGGGATACTGCCTAATGCATCATCGATAGCCTTCATTACTTTTGGCTCTAGCTTTACTCCCGCGGCTTTCACATTTTCGCGAACTTGTGAAGGCTTGGTCGCGCCAATGATGGCCGTAGAAACATGTGGGTTTTGTAGTACCCAAGCGATGGCTAATTGACTCATTGTGAGACCAACTTCCGTGGCTATTGGTTGAAGCTTTTGTACTGCAACTAGAACTTCCTCCCGCATCCAACCTTTAATCATGTTGGCACCTGATGCTTTATCGGTAGCACGTGAACCAGCGGGAGCTTTCTTTCCAGGGCGATACTTACCTGTGAGCACGCCTTGCGCTAATGGGGACCAAACAATTTGCCCGATACCTTCTTTAGCCGACAATGGAATTATCTCTGATTCAATAACGCGCCAAAGTGCTGAATACTGAGGTTGACTCGATACGAACCTGTTGTAACCACGCTCATCTTGAATCTTTAACCCAGCTTTAATCTGAGAGGCGCTCCACTCAGAAAATCCAATGTAGTGAACTTTGCCGGATCTAATCAAATCATCAAAAGCGCTGAGTGACTCTTCCAATGGCGTCTCAAAATCAAATCGGTGCATCTGATAAAGATCGATGTGATCGGTTTGAAGACGCTTTAGGGATGCGTTACACGATTCGATAATGTGTTTACGAGATAAACCACGATCATTTTTTCCACGACCTGTGGGAAAGTAAACCTTAGTGAAGAGTTCATACGATTCACGCCGCACACCCTTTAACGCTTTGCCGAGCACAACTTCTGCTTTTGTTCCGGCATAAACGTCAGCTGTATCGAAGGTTGTAATTCCTTCGTCAATAGCAGTCTTTACACATTTAATTGCGGCATCAGATTCGATCTGGCCACCGTGGGTTATCCAATTTCCATATGCAATTTCTGAAACATACATTCCAGTGCTACCAAGGCGTCTGTATTCCATGTATAGAAGCCTATGTTGAGCGAGCCTTGTTGCCAACCTGCAATCCTTGTGGTTTGGTACGCACACAACTAAATAGCTCGCTGCGTAGGGGAAGTTCGGTGTAAATCCGACGCTGACCCGCAACCGTGAACTTCATATTTTATGAAAGCCGTAGCTCTGCAAGCGGCTCAAAATAGGTATGTGAAGTAAGTCGGATTACCTACTCGGAGAGATCAGAGAAAACACCCGCCGAGGTTTGCGGGGTGTGCTCCTTACGCCGGGTTCGAATCAGTTGATCGAAACCTTCGTGCGGTCCACTCCCTGTGATTCTCTTTATTGTTTGAGAGGCTCCACAGAAATGAAAAGCAAAATATTTTTATCCGTAATCGCAATCGTGTTACTTGCAAGCGGTTGCAGCAACACCCCCATTGAAAAAGGCTACCGTTATTGGGGCTACTTCCAAGCTGCTCCTGGTGATAGCTCATGGACACCAGCAATGACAGGACCAACCGTAGATGTTAAAGATGGCTCCGTGGAAGGTTGGGCCTTTACTTTTAGTAGCGACGCTATGCCAGATGCCCTTGCACCTAAATCGGCTCCATCCTTTGAGGCGATTTGTGGAACTACCCCAGCAGTTGAAGGAAAGAAACGGATTGGACTCTTAGTTGATTTTGGGCCAAAGTCTTTGCAGCCAGAAGGTGAATCAGCTCCTGAGTTTGTTCAAGAGTGTGTCGTCATTGATCAAGCGGCTCTCGGAAGTGATGTGCTTGGTCAAGTTACAAAAATAAATGCAGGAAGTTCTGGATTAATCTGCGGAATTAATGGATACCCGGCAAAAGAGTGTGGGATTGAAGTTGAAGCACCAGAGGAATTTCGTTAGTAATTCCCTATGAAAAAACCTTCACTGCACCCACTGACATGGTGGATCTGGGCTGGGCTTTTGGCGATTGCAATTGTTCGCTTCCAAAGTACAGTCTTGACCCTTCTTTGTGTGGGTGCAGTAGCAGGTTTAGTTTTTTGGTTGCGGGAAGATGCGCCGTGGGGAAGAAGTTTTACATGGACACTAAAACTTTCCCTGTGGATCTTGGTGATTCGCACAGTTATTGGAATGTTAATTGGAGTGCCAATTCCAGGAAACACAGTTTTAACTCTTCCTATCGTGCAATTGCCCAGTTGGATGCCGGGCATTCGAATTGGTGGCGCGGTCACCTCTGAACGTCTTACCTCAGCATTAAGTGAGGGAATTTTGATCTGTGCGATCATTTTGATTTTCGGCGCCGCTGCATCTTTAACTAGCCCTCATCGATTGCTTCGTACGCTTCCTGTCTATATATACGAGTTCGGTGTTTCAATAGTTATTGCAACCTCTGCATTACCCCAGCTTGTAACCTCTGTTTCTCGAATTCGACAGGCACAATTGCTGCGAGGTCAATCGTCACGTGGTCTCAAATCTTGGAGACGAATTGCAATTCCACTTCTGGAAGAGTCTCTAGCACGGTCATTAGATTTGGCTGCTGCAATGGATTCACGTGGTTATGGAATTAGCTCCAAGCGATCCCGATACCGACCAATTAAATGGAGTTACTTAGATTCTTTTGTGATCATCTCTGCAATCGTTGTAGTTGGTGTTTCATGATCAAATTTTCCAACGTCTCATTAATCTACCCAAATTCGACCACAACAGTTCTCGAGAATTTAAACCTGGAAATTGCAGAAGGTGAAATGGTCCTCGTGATCGGACCAACCGGTTCTGGCAAATCTTCACTCTTGCGTCTGATCAACGGTTTGGTGCCTCATCACACAGGTGGCATCTTGGCAGGAGATGTAACCGTTGATGGAATCTCAACTCAACTGGTAAAACCTGGTGGAATGGCGCATCTGATTGGCATTGTGGGGCAAAATCCACTTAATGGTTTTGTTACAGATACCGTAGAAGAAGAACTTGCATTTGGTATGGAAAATCTAAATCTGCCAAATGAAGTCATGCGCAAAAGAGTTGAAGAAATTCTAGATCTGTTAAGCCTTGCGCCACTAAGAAATCGAACCATTGCAACATTAAGTGGTGGTGAGCAACAAAGAATTGCTATCGGTTCTGCTTTGGTTGCGCATCCGAAGGTTCTTGTTCTAGATGAACCAACTAGCGCCCTGGATCCAATTGCAGCAGAAGAAGTACTTTCGATTCTCCAGCGGCTGGTTCATGATTTGAGTCTTACTGTTGTTATTGCAGAACATAAATTGGAGAGAGTTATCCAATTCGCCGATCGCGTTGTTTATATCAACGGACAAGGTGAAACCAAGATCGGTTCTCCCGAACAAATAATGGTCGACTCCCCTATTGCCCCTCCTATAGTTGAATTAGCAAGGGCTTTAGGACTACATGAAATTGGAACAACGGTTCGTGAAATGCGCAGGATGACGCAAGATCTTAGAGATAAGAAATACCAGAGCGTTGAACCTGCAACTACTTCCAATAATTCATTGCGAATAAAGATCGATTCATTATCGGTCTCCTACCCCGACCACAATGCAGTAAAGAATTTCACGGCCAATATTCATGGCAACGAAATCGTTGCCCTGATGGGAAGAAATGGTGCCGGAAAAAGCTCACTACTAAAAGCGATGGCAGGTATTGCTCAACATACAAAAGGGACTGTTGAGGTATCAGGTGTTAATCCGCAGAGTTTGAAGGGCAAATCTCGTAGAGAAAGCATTGGCTACATTCCACAAGAGCCTAGTGATCTTCTTTATGGGCAAAGCGTTAATTTAGAGTGCGAACAAGCCGATAGAGACAACGAAGTTAGACCAGGCACGACTGCGGCTTTATTGGAACAACTTGTCCCTGGAGTGTCCGGTCATACACATCCTCGAGATCTATCAGAAGGGCAACGACTTAGTTTAGCACTTAGCGTGATTCTCTCATCTAATCCGCAAGTTTTGATCTTGGATGAGCCAACACGTGGTTTGGATTATCAGGCAAAACGTGAACTTGTTTCAATACTGGTTTCTTTTGCTCAAAGTTATGACAAGTGCGTTGTCCTTGCAACCCACGATGTTGAACTAGTGGCAGATTTGGCGACCCGCGTCATTTTTATTGCCGATGGCGAAAAAGTTGCAGATGGCACAACTATTGATGTGTTGCTTTCATCCCCGGCATTTGCGCCACAAGTGGCAAAAGTAATGTCACCACATCCCTGGTTGCGAGTCAGAGATGTCACTGCAGCGATTGAAATCTCATGAGCCAATTCACTCCAGATGTTGTTAGGTTGCGCAGGAAGAGTATTCTCATTCTTTCTGCTGCGTCATTGCTGAGTGCAGCTGGTTTTCTTTGGCCCTTTTTCTATTCCAGTGCAAACGTGCCTCAAACACAGCTTATTTTTTGGAGTGCAATTGCACTGGCTGTTTTGCTTGTGATTGTTGAGGTTTCTAATTCGCGAATGGATGCAAAATCTATTGCGTTACTAGGTATCTTGTCGGCGATCATTGCCGCTCTTCGCCCACTCGGGGCTGGCGCGGTTGGAATAGAACCGATGTGGTTCATTTTGATTTTAAGTGCACGCGTCTTTGGGGTATCTTTCGGATTTTTGCTAGGCATAATCTCAATGTTTGCCTCAGCACTTCTGACCGGTGGCATGGGCCCATGGCTCGGTTACCAAATTTTTGCCGCAGCTTGGATTGGAATGATGGCTGGATCGCTACCAAAGAAGTTAGGAGGAAAGGCGGAAATTATTCTTCTTGCTGCTTTCGGTGCATTTGCTTCTATGCTTTTTGGAACCTTAATGGACTTACAGTTTTGGCCATGGACTCTCGGTACAGGAACCCAACTTTCATATATTCCAGGTGGTCCGATCACTGAGAATATCTACAGGTTTTTTAGCTTTCACTTTCTGACTGCAATGGCCTGGGATATTCCAAGGGCAATCTTTACTTCAATTTTAATTGTAATAACAGGTCGATCAATTCTTTCTGCCCTCAATCGAACTCACACTCGAGCCGCATTCATGGCTCCCATAACTTTCACTGAGTCGAAATTTGGTAATTGATTAGCTGCTGTAATTAATTTCAACGAACATGAGAAGTTACAAAGGGAAGCTTTACTACTTCAACATCTCCGCGCCGGCCTCGTACATCTATTACTAGCTTGTCCCCCATTTTGGTATCTGCATTCACCTGGGCTAATGCAATTCCGACCTTAAGCGATGGAGAAAACGTACCACTTGTGACTTCGCCAACTACTTCACCTTCACCGTTCTTTACAACCATTCCTGCACGCGGGATATTCTTATCTAAAGATTTCAAAGCCATGCTTCTGCGCTTTGGCCCTGCTTCCTTTTCATTCTTTAAAACTTTTGAACCAAGAAACAAATCTTTATCCCAACCAACTGCCCAAGATGTGCTTGCTTGCAAGGGTGAAATCTCAAGTGAGAGTTCATGCCCATGCAGCGGATAGCCCATCTCAGTCCGCAAAGTGTCTCTTGCTCCTAGTCCGCAAACAACTCCATCGAACTCTTTCATAGCATCTACTAAACGATCCCAAACCAAAGAAGAATCCGCAACCTTGGGCAAGATTTCAAATCCCAACTCTCCTGTATAGCCAGTTCGACAAATAATCACTTCTACTCCACTGATCTTTGAATCAGTAAAGGCCATATATTCGATTTCTGTTTTTATTCCAAGGCTCTCTAAGACTTTTGGAGCTAGTGGACCCTGAATTGCAATCACTGCGTACTCGGTGTGTAAATTTTTTACCGTAACTGCAACTGGTGCCATCTCTTGAAGGATCCTTACCACTTCTGCTGTATTTGAAGCGTTAGGTACCAAAAACAGATCAGTTTCACTCTTTCGATAAACAATCAAGTCATCGACAACTCCACCATTTTCATCGCATAAGAGCGTGTACTGCGCCGATCCATCGCCAATTTTTTCTAGATCATTAGTAAGAATTGTGTTCAGAAAATCTAAAGCTCCGGGTCCTACAACGCTGGCTTTCCCAAGGTGTGAAACATCAAAGATACCCACACGCTCACGAACTGCCGTGTGTTCGATTAGGACACCAGAGCCCGGATATTCGATTGGCATCATCCAGCCACCAAAATCTGACATCTTGGCCTTAAGGGCTAGATGTTTATCGTTAAGTGGCGAAGTGTTCATTGCGCAAACCTACCAATAGTTCTAATAGGCTTGGCTCTGTGAGCAAAATTAGAATTTCTGATGGTGTCGTCAAAGATGAAATATTAGTATTGGGATTAGCCTCCACTGATTCAAAGGGTGGATTGGCCATCGAATCTGGTGACATGGTTATCGATTCCAAAAAAATCATCGCTCAATTAGTAGATGTAGGGGCGACGGGTAAGGCTGACGAAGTAGTAAAGATTCCTGGCACACTTGTAAGACTTATGGTCTTTACCGGCCTTGGTTCAAAATCGCCAACGTACTCACATGAAACACTGCGTCGAGCTGCAGGAAGCGCCGCTCGTGAGCTACATGGAAACTCCTCTGCCACCTTTGCCTTACCAGCCAAAAAAACCACAGAGTTAGCTGCTGTTGCCGAAGGGGCAGCACTTGGTGCATACAACTTCACATCTTTTAAAGGCTCAACAAAAGCTAACCACAAAGAGCCAATTAAAAACATAACCATCTACTCGAAATTGGCAAACAATGCGCAGGGCAAATCAGCGGCATCACGGGCTGAGATAATTGCTCGATATGCATTCTTGGTAAGAGATTTGATTAACATGCCACCGAGCCATTTAACTCCAGAGTCATTTTGTAAAAAAATTGCAGCAGAAGTGAACTCTGCCGGGGGCGCGAAGTCAGGTCTAAAGATACAGATTTGGGATGAAAAGGCGTTAAAGAGTCAGGGTTTCGGTGGAATCATTGGAGTAGGCCAAGGTTCGGCAAATCCCCCTCGACTTCTACATGTTTCCTATACCCCTAAAGGTAAATCCGTAAAAAGATACGCCTACGTTGGTAAGGGAATAACTTTTGATACAGGTGGATTAGCGCTCAAACCGGCAGCAGGTATGGAAGCGATGAAGTCGGACATGAGTGGTGCTGCGGCAGTTTGCGCTGCGGTACTAGCAATTGCACAACTTAAACTTCCTGTTGCAATTGAAATGTGGGCACCATTGGCAGAGAACATGCCAAGTGATACTGCCGTAAGACCAAGTGACATAATTACCATCTTTGGCGGAAAGACTGTCGAAGTTCTAAACCCTGATGCAGAAGGTCGATTAGTACTTGCAGATGCCCTTGTTAAGGCACAGGCATCAAAAAATAAATTAGATGGAATTGTAGATGTTGCCACATTAACAGGTGCTCAAGTTGTTGCCTTGGGAACAAGAACAAGTGCAGTTATGACAAATAACCAAGAATTTAGTGATGCGTTTTTAAATTGCGCTGCGATAAGTGGTGAGCAGTTCTGGCCAATGCCATTGCCCGAAGAGCTTCGAGCATCACTGGATTCACCTGTTGCAGATCTAGCTAACATCGGTGATCGAATGGGTGGAATGTTAGTTGCAGGATTGTTCCTAAAGGACTTTGTCTCAACTGAACTTCCATGGCTGCATTTAGACATTGCAGGACCTGCCTATAACGAAGGCAAACCTCATGGTTATACGCCCGTTGGTGGAACTGGAGTCGCTTTTCGCACACTTGTGACTTTGGCTGAGCAAGGATAAAAACCTTCCTTCGCCCCTTGCAAACAGCACAACTGGGACCCTTGTCGTGCATTGTGAACTTTGCCCCTATGTGAGGCAAGATAGGCCCTAGTGAATCTGCTGAGCCAGAAGCCGATAGATTTTTTGGTTGTTGAAAGGAGCCCTCTGTGTCGCAATTCGATCTTGTAATCCTTGGTGGCGGAAGTGGCGGTTACGCTGCAGCACTTAGAGGAGCACAACTTGGCCTTAAGGTCGCATTAATCGAATCGGACAAAGTCGGTGGTACCTGTCTACATCGTGGTTGCATTCCAACTAAAGCCCTACTTCATTCGGCCGAGATTGCAGACGGCGCTCGCGAAGGTTCAAAGTTTGGCGTTAAGTCAACTCTTAATGGCATGGATATGGATGGAGTCAACGCCTATAAAGATGGCGTAATTAATAAGCTTTACAAAGGCTTATCTGGACTAGTGAAGTCACGGGGAATAATTTTTGTTGAAGGTCACGGAAAACTCGTTTCAAAAGATACCGTTGAGGTAGCAGGGGTAAAATACTCTGGCAAGAACATAGTTTTGGCTACAGGTTCATATGCAAAAACTCTCCCCGGTTTAGAAATTGATGGAGAAAGAATAATTACATCCGATCATGGGACTAAGTTGAACTATGTTCCAAAAAGCGTGATTGTTCTTGGTGGCGGAGTCATTGGCTCTGAATTTGCATCAGTCTGGAAATCATTTGGAAGTGAAGTGACAATTGTTGAAGGTTTGCCGCGGTTGATCGCACTTGAGGATGAATCTTCAAGTAAGCAACTTGAGCGGGCATTTCGAAAGCGTGGAATTAATCTAGAACTTGGCGTTAAGTTTGCATCGGCAGTAAAAAACAAAAAAGATGTCACCGTTACCCTCGAAGATGGAAAATCATTAACTGCCGAACTGCTGATGGTTGCAGTGGGTCGTGGGCCGGTTTCGGCGAACATTGGTTATCAGGAGCAGGGCATAACTATGGATCGCGGTTATGTACTAGTAGATGACAAGTGCCGAACTAATATTCCAGGTATCTGGGCAGTTGGTGACTTAATTCCAACATTGCAATTGGCACACGTTGGATTTGCAGAGGGAATTTTAGTTGCAGAGGAGATCGCAGGATTAAATCCCCGTCCAATAAACTATGACGGAATCCCTCGCGTCACCTACTCAGACCCTGAAGTAGCATCGGTTGGATTAACCACTGAAGAAGCAAAAAAGCGTGGCCATGATGTTGTCGAACTAACGTATGACCTAGCAGGAAATGGAAAAGCTCAAATTCTAAATACTTCAGGTTCAATTAAGTTAGTTTCTCAAAAAAATGGTCCAGTTCTAGGTGTTCACATGGTTGGAGCGCGAGTTGGTGAACTGTTAGCCGAGGCAGAATTAATTTATAACTGGGAAGCACGTGCAGAAGATGTTGCACCGCTAATCCATGCACATCCAACACTTTCAGAGGCCATGGGTGAGGCTCACATGGCACTTGCCGGCAAACCGCTTCACGCACACGGATAACCAAGGGAGAAAACAATGACATTTTCTGTAACGATGCCGGCACTTGGTGAAAGTG